>CAJOQW010000204.1 GCA_905236955.1 uncultured Bacteroidales bacterium | reverse complement strand
GTAACGGTAGGATTTTCCGTTCTCGTCGAAGGTGGCTATGCCGCCGCCTTCCTGCCCGCGGTGCTGCAGGTTATGAAGCCCGTAATAAATATAGGTGGATGCGTCCTTTACGCCGTAAACTGCAAGTAATCCCATTTTCTATTGAATATCAAGTTTTTCAAGTCTGTCCAAAACGGTTTGATAGGATGCGACAACGTCGCTGAGATCCAGGCGGAAACGGTCCTTGCCGAGCCTCTCCCCCGTTGCCTCGTCCCAGAGGCGGCAGGTGTCGGGGCTGATCTCGTCCGAAAGGATGAGTTCGCCGTTGTCCGAGGCATGGCCGAACTCGAGTTTCATGTCCACCAGTTCGATTCCAATGCTGTGGAAGAGCGCCTCCAGCAGGCTTCCGGCCTTACGTGCCACGGCCATCATGATGTCGATCTCATCGTAGGTGGCGAGACCGAGGGCCACTGCGTGGTGCTTGTTGATGATGGGATCTTCCAGCTCGTCGTTGTTGTACACCAGGTCCACGATGGTGTTGCCGGGGCAGAAGCCATCTTCCACTCCAAGGCGCGTGGCCAGGTCGCCGGCGATACGCTTGCGCCAGAACACCTCGATGGGGATTATCTCGATCTTGCGGCAGAGCTGGTCGCGCTCCCCTACCTGCTCCAGGAAGTGGGTGCGGACACCGTTTTTGTTGAGATATCCCAGCAGGATTGCCGAGATGCGGTTGTTCAGCACCCCTTTCCCGTCGAAGCGGGCACGCTTGATGCTGTTGTAGGCAAGGGTCACATCCTTATATCGGAAGATGACCTTATCGGGATCTTCGGTCGCGAAAACCTGTTTTTCGTTACCGTCGAAAAGAAGTTGTTTTTTATCCATTATTTCTGAAATAGTTGACTGCATTTTCAAATATTGGCTGGCGGCACTCCCCTGCTATGTTCTTGAACAGATTCCCCTCGTAGCGCTCGCTGTGACCCATCTTGCCGAGTATGTGCCCGTCCGGGCTGAGGATTCCCTCGATGCCGTAGGACGATCCGTTGGGATTGTCGATGTAGCGGAAGGCCACCTGGCCGTTCTCGAACAGCGCCCGGGCAAGTTTCTCGTTCACCACAAATTTGCCCTCGCCATGGCTGAAAGCTATCGAATGCCTGTCTCCCAGCTTGAAGGAAGACAGCCATGGTGAATTCACGGATGCAACTTCGGTGGTGGCGATGAGGGATATGTGGCGGTTGATGTCGTTGCGGAACAGTGTCGGGGAATCCGGGGTGACGCAGCCGGTCTTGCCATAAGGCAGGAGACCGCTCTTCACCAGGGCCTGGAAGCCGTTGCATATGCCAAGGATCAGCCCTCCGCGGGCCTGCAGGGCCGCTATCGCCGCTGATATCTTCGCATTGTTGATGACATCTGCGATGAACTTGCCGCTGCCGTCGGGCTCGTCGCCGGACGAGAATCCTCCGCAGAACGCCAGGATGTGGCATTCGTCTATCCTACGAGCCAGGCCGTCGATGGAGTCGAGCACGTCCTGAGGATGGAGGTTGCGGAAGATGAAGGGCCGGACTTCGGCGCCTGCCTTCTTGAATGCCTTGGCTGTGTCGTAGTCGCAGTTCGTGCCCGGGAAAACAGGTAAACAGACAATGACTGCGTCCTTGTCTGTCATTGTCTGTAGGGGGCTCTGCCCCCTAGAATACCCCCGCGGCTCCCGGACTTCGGACATCGCTCGAGCGATGTCCCGTCCTCCGCCGTGCGTGCTGAGGCACGCATTACCCTGCCCTTTGCCCGGCGCAGATGGCCTCTGTGCGGCGTCAAGTACGACGCCGACGCGCGGAGGATATAATTTCCAATAGCGAGATTCGTACGCCTTTTCCAGGGCATCGAGAGCCATATTGACTCCGTTGATGCAGATGCCCCTCTCGGCAACGGTGCCAAGCAGTTCAGCAGCCGGGAAATCCAGCTCGCCGGCCGCCTCGACCAGCGCGGAACCGTATCCGAGAGAGAAAAGGTCACCCTCGGAAACGTTCACCTTCACGCCCAGCGCATTGCCCATGGCCATCTTCACCAGTCCTTCAGCAACGCCGCCGTAAGAGAGCGACCAGGCGGAAACTATCTTCCCCGTCTCTATCTGAGCGCGAAGGAAATCCCAGTTGGCCTTCAAGGCCTCCGTATCCGGCATCCGGTTCTTGAGAGGAGTATGCCTGAGCAGATAAATCCTGTTGCCGGGGGTCTTG
>CAJOQW010000203.1 GCA_905236955.1 uncultured Bacteroidales bacterium | reverse complement strand
TGCTTGCCACAGTCCTTGCGGGCTGCGCGAAGATAGACCTTGGCTACCGCGTAACCGACAATTCCACCCAGGCGGTGACGGTGATTTTCTACGCAGAGGCCTTCAACAACCTCTCTTCCGACATCAAGGCAAACATAGAAACCACTTTCAAGGGTTCCGTGCCACAGAAGGGAAGCAAGAAGAACCTGGTGGTGTACGCCCACTGCGCAAATGGTGACGCAGACGCCACCCCTGTCAACGGATATCTGGTCAAGGCCACCCGCGGCGAGTACGGCGTACTGGACCTCGACACCCTTCTCGTCGTCCCCTCCGGGGAAAGTTCGGTGGACCCGGCCGTCATGCGCAGGGTGCTCAATACCGCCATGGAGAAGGCTCCGGCAAAGGAATACGGGCTCATCATCTCATCGCACGGATCGGGTTGGCTCCCGCAGAATTACGAAAGGTTCGGGGACAGGGCGCTGACAAGGAGCATCGGCGCGGAAGGATATTTCGGCCGTTCCGGTGACGATGTCGCCGAAATGGACATTAAAACGCTCGCCGGGGCCATTCCAATGCATCTGTCATGGATGCTTTTCGACGCCTGTTTCATGGGTTGCATAGAGGTTGCCTACGAACTCAGGGATCTGGTCGACAAAATCGGATTCTCCCCCACCGAAATCCTCAGTTACGGCTTCGATTACACCTCGCTGGCCCCCTACCTGCTCGCGGACGGGGGCTCGATCGAAAAATACTGCGATTCTTTCTACCACAGATATGCCGACGGAAGCATGGGCGGCGGACAAATGCAATCCGCCACCATCACTACCGTCGATTGTTCACAGCTCGACGCCCTCGCGGATTTATGCGCCACCCTTTTCGAGAAGTACCGCGTACCCATTTCAAGGCTCAGGCCATCGGACGGGATCCAGCGCTGCTACCGTCCCTCCACCGACAACTACCGTTATCTCTTCGACATGGAGGACATCCTCGTCCACGCGGGAATCAACGCGGCGGAAAAGCTCGCCCTGGAAGACGCCCTTGCGAAATGCATCACCTACAAAGCGAGCACGCCCTGCTTCCTGGAACTGAGCATAGACACTTACTGCGGTCTGAGCATGTATCTTCCGGGCAGCGGCACCACCCTTCTGAGCAATTACTACAAAAGCCTCTTGTGGAACGCCTCCACGGCTCTTGTCGAATAAATTATTTTTATTATCTTTGCGCCGCATTATTAAAACCGGGGTTCAGGCATTAATAACCAACGGTTTGGTGCAATGGGATTCCGGCCCCATGAAGCCAGGAATTGAGTAACACATTTTAAAAATTATGCAGCATTTCTCACTTAAGGGCCAGACCCGCGAGGTCGGCAACAAAGCCGTCATCAAGGCTTTCCGCAAACAGGGCCTCGTCCCCTGCAATCTTTACGGCAACGGTGTGGAGAACACCCTTTTCACCGTCAGGGCAAAGGACCTCCAGTCCCTCATCAACACTCCGGCAGCCTACATCGTTGACCTCGAGCTTGACGGCAAGGTACAGACCGCCGTCCTCCACGAACTTCAGTTCCATCCCGTTTCGGACATCTGCCTCCACGTGGATTTCTTCGCCGTTAACGAAACCAAGCCCATCGCCATCAACGTGCCCATCGCCATCCAGGGCCACGCAGTCGGTGTACAGAAGGGCGGCAAGTTCAGCCAGAACCTCAGGTCGCTCCGCATCAGCGCCCTCATGAAGGACCTTCCCGACAACATCACCATCGACATCACCAAACTCGACCTCGAGAAGAGGATCGTCGCCGGCGACGTCAAGATGGAGAAGGTTTCCGTACTCACCGACAAGGACGCCGTCATCTGCCTTGTACGCGCCACCCGCTCTTCTGCAGCCGCAGCAGCAGCAGAGTCCGCGCAATAATAAACTCAGGTCATGGCCGGAGAAAGCTATCTCATAGCAGGTCTGGGCAACATAGGCCCGGAATACGAACTTTCCCGGCACAACATGGGATTCATGGCACTGGACGCCTGGGCGAAGGCATCCGGTGTCGCTTTTATCACCCGGCGCTACGGCGACCTGGCGGAAATCCCCCTCAAAGGCCGGAGCATCTATCTTCTGAAACCGTCCACCTACATGAACCTGAGCGGGAACGCTGTCAGGTACTGGCTGGGTAAACTGCCCGTCAGCGAACAAAGGTTGATGATCATATGCGATGACATCAATCTCCCCTTCGGAACCCTCCGGCTTCGAAAAGGCGGCAGCGACGGCGGACACAACGGGCTAAAGAGCATAGCGGAGAGTATAGGCACGGAAGAGTTCCCGAGGCTAAGGATGGGGATAGGACATGATTTCTCCGAGGGCGGGCAGGTCGATTTCGTCCTCGGCTCTCTGAGCGATGAGCAATTGACCTTGATGCCGGAACTCTGCGCCAGAGTTTCGGAAGGAATGAAAGAATGGGTTCTTGCGGGTATAGACAGGGCAATGAACACCGTGAACAGCAAAATCAGGGAAAAAGAATAATTTTTTTTTCAAAATTTGCTAATTTCACGAAAATTCAATAACTTGCGACAAGTTTATTGCAAAGCAAATACCAACAATATTTATTAACCATTTTAATTCAACGATCATGAAAAAGCTTGTAGAAGAAATCAATGCTAACATCGACTGCTTCAAGGTCAACGCTGAGGCTCAGTTAGTTAAGGGCAACAAGGCAGCTGGCGCACGCGCCCGCAAGGCCGCTCTTGAACTCATGAAGCAGCTCAAGGAATTCCGCAAGGTTTCCGTTGATGAGGCAAAGAAGTAATTATTTGCAGTTTTTGTAAAAAG
>CAJOQW010000202.1 GCA_905236955.1 uncultured Bacteroidales bacterium | reverse complement strand
TTGCCAGTCGCGTCGACACGGAAGGCTACACCGAATACATGAGGGTATAGATAGATGCTCTCAGATAGATGCCAGCAGTTCGGCCGGACCGGTGAGGAAGACTTCCGTAAAGCCTTTTTCTTGAGTAGGCAGAAAATCCACTTCCAGCCAGTCCCGGCGGGCTTTCAAGCTGATTTTCACCCTACCATCTCCCTTTGTTTCGGGAGATATCCTGCCGCTATGCCATGCGGCGATTGCGGATGCAGTAAGGCCGGTGCCGCAAGCCAGCGTCTTCCCTTCCACCCCCTTTTCGAAGGTACGGACATGGAGCCCGTCGGGCAAGCAGGACACGAAGTTGACATTCGTGCCCATCGGGGCGAATTCTTCGCGCCGGCGAATGGCGCGCCCCTCCGTTTCCACGTCCACTTCTTCCACATCGGGGACGAACTTGACGAAATGGCGGGTACCGGTGTCGAGGAACAAGCCGTCGGGCATTTCTTCCACCCCGCCGACATCCACCATCCTGAGGCGCACCGTCCATTTCGAAGAGGATGCGCGCTCGAGTATGGAGGCACAGTGTTTTCCGTCCGGGGCATCGAAAACGAAGCTGTCATCGTGCGACGGGATGCCGAGATAATCGGCGAAAGCGGCGATGCACCGGCCGCCGTTCCCGCACATCATCCCGCCGGAGCCGTCCGGGTTGTAGAACTCCATTGAGAAATCGGAACCTTGCGAAGCCGGCCCGCCGAGGATCATGAGCCCGTCGGTGCCGTGTTCCCTGCACAGACTGCCTGTTGCGGCAGGAGTGCGGAATTCCCTCGTATCCATGCCGCGGCCGTCCAGAACCACGAAAGAGTTGCCGGCGCCGGACCATATGTACATTTTTCCCATACCCTGCAAATATAATTATTTTTTGCCCTGTCCCCTTCCGCACGTGAGTATACGAAAAGCGGGGGTGGGTTCTCCCCACCTCCGGCACGACCTGACACGATGATGGCCACGACTGTTATTCCAGCGTGGCCATCGTCCTTCATCATTTTCGCCTCCTACGACGGGGGTTTCCTCGTCTTCTCCAGCATCTTCTCATAGTATTCCGCGACTATGCTTTCCCTCGCCTCCGGCTGCGTGAAGCTCTCCCAGCTGTCGGGCAGAAGGTGCAGGCACTCCTCGCCGCTTTTGTTGAGGCAGCACACGTCATACACGATGTTGGCGATGTAGTCCTTGAGGTCCAGGCCGTGCATCTTCGCGCTTTCCACCAGGGCGAAAAGGGTCATGTGGTACTCGGCGGATCTCTCGGAACCGAAGAAGTAGTAGACGTGCCTTCCCAGGGCTATGCCCCTGTGGCTGTTTTCGACCTTGTTGTTGTCGCACTGGTAGGTCCCGTCGTCAAGGTACCTCAGGATGCCGTCATATTCGGCCTGGGCGTAGCCGAGGGCCTTCAGGAGCATGTCCTGGTCCTTCTTGTCGGGATCGTTGAGGCACCTCACCACCCGGGCGTGGAAAGCCTCCAGGATGGGGCGCACTTCGGTGTCCCTCCTTTTCCTTATCTCCTCCGGCGTCAGCCCGAGGGCCCTGTAGGTCCTCTCGAACTCGTAGATGTCGTGTATGTCGTCCAGGAGCCTGGCGCAGTCCGAGTCCGCGCCCTCGAACAGGAGCGCCTTCCTCAGCCATCTCCTCACGTGGGCGAGACAGGCCAGCCTCTTCACCCTGTCGCCGTCGCCGGTGTCGTCCAGGAACTTCTTGTACATCGCCGCCATGTCCGACTGGAACACGCCCTCCCACCCCTCAAGCATCGACTTCAGCACTTCGGTGGACCTGGAGCCGTCCTCGTAACGGTGGTACACCAGCCTGAGGTTGTGGGCGTACATCGTCCAGCAGTATTTCATTTTCACGGCCCTGCGGTCGCTGCCGCGTATGAACACCCTGGCGCAGACCTCGTCGATGCCGAGGTAGTTGTCGGCCTTCACCCTGTCGAGCAGGATCGAGTCCAGGGCGTCGTGGATCCTGCGCAGGACCTTCATCACCATCGAGCACACGGTGCTGTACGTCAGCCTGGCCCCGTATCCGGAGACGGTCTCCACGGTCCGCTGCAGGGAAGTGCCCGTGATGCACTGGAGGACCATGATGGTCGAGACGAGGAGGAAGTCGAAGTGGCCTACGCTCATCTTCGCCACGTCGCCCTTCTCCGGA
>CAJOQW010000201.1 GCA_905236955.1 uncultured Bacteroidales bacterium | reverse complement strand
GGTACGGCATATATCACCGGTTTCCGCTGGGCGTTGGAACATGGGTTCGACTACGTCTTCGAAATGGATGCTGACTTCTCCCATGCCCCTTCCGACCTCCCGCGCCTTTATGCAGCCTGCAAGCAAGGAGCCGATTTCGCGGTGGGTTCCCGCTACAAGGATGGTGTCAGCGTGGTGAACTGGCCCATGGGACGCATCCTCATGAGTTATTTCGCGTCGGTATATGTACGCACCGCCCTTGGAGTAAAGATATACGACTCCACCGCAGGATTCGTCTGCTATAGCCGCAAGGTCCTCGAAACCATAGACATGGAACGCATCAGGATGAAGGGTTACGGCTTCCAGATCGAGATGAAATATACCGCCCTGAAGCTTGGATTCAAGCTCGCAGAGGTGCCTGTAATTTTCGTCAACCGCAAGGAAGGGACGTCCAAGATGTCGGGCGGAATCTTCGGTGAAGCCTTCTGGGGAGTGCTTAAACTCCGTTTCAGGAAAATCAAGCCCAAGGGCGCCAATTAAGGCAAAAAAAATTTGCAGGATAGTTTTTTTGGCGTATCTTTGCACCCGCTTCAGGGAGCATAGCTCAGCTGGTTCAGAGCATCTGCCTTACAAGCAGAGGGTCGGCGGTTCGAATCCGTCTGCTCCCACAGGAAGGACAGCCTAAGGGCTGTTTTTTCTTTCTTCTCGGGGATGTTCTGGTTTCGACAGCATCGATGCCGGGAAGTAAGCACGCCGGGCGTTGGAGACTTGCCCGTTAATCTCAGTTTCCGAACAACTAGCTGGCAACAGCAATTATGCACTCGCTGCCTAATCTGCCAAGCGGATTAGCTTAATGGAGCCGCCTAGGTGCGGCATCCACGAGTATCCCTCCCGCTTTAGGCCGCCTATGCCGGGGTCAAGGGGTATCATTCAAGGCGGATGCACGCAGCGACTCCTTTAAACTGCGCCAAGATTCAAAGGATAAGCCCCGGGTGGCCCGTCCTTCGGCAGCCCCTGGCCGACATCGAAAGGAGGAATAAGCGTGTAGAAAGCTTTTTGGTGCGTTGTTTGGACGGCGGTTCGACTCCGCCCATCTCCACAGGAATGGTGTCGGCGTAAGCCGGCATCGTTTGTTATGTGGAAAAGAATGTGGTTTTACTGTTCTTTTTCGCCGCAATTTGTTAAATTTGTACCGGACTCAACCACATTCGATCATGCTTAAAGAATTCAACCCCGATCTGGCCGCCCGCTGCGAAGACCTTTATGCCGAGATGGTGGACGACATCATTTCCGACCTTTTGAAGATTTTCCCGTACAGGGCCATACCCGAGGATAATCTGGATTGCGAGGATTTCGTAGATTATATCGGCAAACAGGTCTATTCTTGCCGCAAAACCCTCAAGGATATCCCCTCCATAAACTATGAGGCCGGGCAGTTCTCCCGCAGGGCCGTTTCCGAACTCACCCCCGGGCAAAGGTTCCTGGCCGACTGCTATTTCGCCGAGACTGAAGGCCGGTTGCCCTCGGATGAGGACATCCACATCTCCGTCATGGAAAACCTCGACGCCGTACTCTACGACATCGGGAAAAACGTGGTTGAAGGGGAGTAGGCTATCCTACGATTCCGATAATATCCCTAAGAAGCCGGTTGAAGTCTATCACTCTGTCCGGCTTGGGTGAATAGCCGAGAACTACCACTACGAGATCCTTGGACGGTATGATGAATATCTGCTGTCCGTCGTGTCCGTTGCAGGAAAACATGTCACTTGGGACGTCGGCGTAATGCCCGTCCCGGTTGAGCCAGAAGCCCGAACCGTATTGCCCCTCACTGCCGGATGCAGGAGTGGCCGAATAGCCGACCCATCCTTCCGGAAGTATCCTCTCGTCGCCGGCGCAGCCGTCTTGCAGGTACAACAGGCCGAAGCGGGCGAAGTCGAGGGCGGTGGCGTAGAGGTACGATGAAGCTACCGGGGTGCCGCTCATGTCCGGCTCGAACCTGGGACTCCTTATGCCAAGGGGCATGAAGAGCCTGTCCCGCATGTAGCCGAGGAATTCTTCGTCGGAAGAGAATCTGCCGCGGAGATATCTCATTACGATATTGGTATTTCCACTTGAGTAGTACCAGAAGGAACCGGGATCGTGCCCGAGAGGTTTAGACTGGGCGTAGAGGCCCATGTCCTTTTCTCGGTGGAGCATGAGGTTCACGTCGGAGCGGTTGCCGTAGTCTTCGTTCCATTCGAGACCGCTCTGCATTTGCATCAAGTCGTTTAGCGTGATGTCCTTCCTGCCGTCCCCCTGCCATTCTGCAATGTCCATGGGAGCATTGACGTCCACCAGGCCGTCTCCCGCCATGATGCCTGCGAGGGCGTTGGTGAAACTTTTCGCCATGCTCCAGCTCAGGAGGGGTGTGCTGCGCCCGATGCCTTCGCGATAACGCTCAGCAACGGGGATACCCTTGTGGAGCACTACGAAAGCGAAGGGAGTCCCATTGTAGGCATGGTCGTCAACGAACGACGCGGCAAGGGGCTCGAGAGCCGTCTCGATGTCCCGCTCGCGGATATCGTCCGGGATCATGTTGCCAACCGGCCAAAGGACCGTGTCCGGGTCACAGGCGGGATCTGCCGGGAGAGGGTACTCCTCCTCCCTCGCCAGTTCCGTGGCTGTCTTCCCGCGCAGGAGGGTTACTCCGTAACCATCGCGGTAAGCAGCTGTGGACTTTCCCCAAAGGAAGCGGCTTGTAACCGTCTTGTTGTCAAAGTCGACTTTGTTCCGGTTGTATTTGATGAAGGAGAAATTGAGGTCGAGGTTCTCGACATCTTCCCGGGCCCTCCCCGAAACGAACACTGCCGAGCATAGATTCTTGGCGGCATAACCGGTGATGATGCACATGAGGCTGTTCAGATAGAGACAGCCGGCAAGTATCGCTGCGATCAGTACCACCAGCACGATACGGATGATTCTTCTTGCTTTCATAGACTCGAAAAAAGCCCGGCGCAGTGCACCGGGCTTAGTATTGCGGAAAGACAGGGATTCGAACCCTGGAGCCGCTTTAGGCGGCCACACGCTTTCCAGACGTGCCTCTTCAGCCACTCGAGCATCT
>CAJOQW010000200.1 GCA_905236955.1 uncultured Bacteroidales bacterium | reverse complement strand
GGCAAAATGATGTTTTTGCCCTGCCGCGCATCATTGTTTCGGAAAATTTTCATATATTGCTAATCTTGAAATAAACTATAACCGATATGAAGAAGATCATAGGTCGCCTGAGCGACATCTCCAGGATTACACACCGCGCCGCATTTTCTGACATGGAGCAGAAGATCAAGAAGCATAAGTATGGCTCCGATGCTTTCATGAACATCCTCGAGAGCCGTTACTCCTGCCACTCTTTCAACAATTATCCCGTGTCCGCCTCCAAGCTGGAAATGATCCTTGAGGCCGGAAGGCTCGCTCCTTCCGCCAAGAACCTCCAGCCTACCCGTGTATGGGTGGTCAAGAGCGAAGAGGCGCTCGCCCGTCTGCACAAAGTGCATGACTGCTACGGTGCTCCCGTAGTCCTGATAGTCGGCTGTCGGAACGAGGAGGCATGGGTGCGCGAATGCGACGGAATAAATGCGGCAAAGACCGATGCCGCCATCGTGCTCACCCACCTTATGCTCACCGCAACCGATGCCGGACTGGCAAACATGTGGATATGGGATTTCGACCCAAGGAAGATACGTGAAGTTCTTCCGGAAACGCGTGACCACGGGATTTATGGCATGCTCGCCATAGGGCACCCCTCCTCGGTCGAGGGCAAGCCCACGGAACTGCACGACCAGCGCAAACCGATTGAAGAGTTCGTAACCGAACTGTAGCAAATACGCAAAGAAAAACGGCACCCGCAAAGGTGCCGTTATTTTTGTGAGGATTACTGGATTTGAACCAGTGACCTCTTGCCTGTCAAGCAAGCGCTCTGAACCAACTGAGCTAAACCCTCGAATTCGTTTGGGAATGCAAAGATGCGAATAATTTCCGAATTACGAAATAGTTTGGTGCAAAAAAAGAAGGACCCGGGATAGCAATCCGGGTCCTTTTCGTATCAAGTGCGATTCTAGTAGAGTTCGTCAACCGGCTCCTTGAAGTCGTCGGCCTGGGGAGCGGGGGCCTCTTCCTGACGGAAGCTGCGGCGCTGGGGGCGCTCGCCGCCGCCACGACGGTCGTTGCGCTCGCCGCTGCGACGCTCATTGCCGCCGCGTTCGGAGCCCTGACGGCGTTCGCCGCCACTGCGTCCGTTACGGTCGTTACTGCGACGCTCGCCGCCGTTGCGGCTTCCGCGATCGGAGTTTGAACGCGACTTCGGCTCCACGTAGCCTTCGGGCTTATCGGTGAGGGCACGCATGGAAAGACGCATCTTGCCGCTCTTTTCATCGTACTCGAGGAGCTTCACGTCCACCTCGTCGCCGACCTTGAGCACGTCCTCGACGTTCTCGGTCTTGGTCCAGGCGATCTCGCTCACGTGGAG
The DNA here is from genome assembly GCA_905236955.1 of uncultured Bacteroidales bacterium. Taxonomy (GTDB): domain Bacteria; phylum Bacteroidota; class Bacteroidia; order Bacteroidales; family UBA932; genus Cryptobacteroides. Next base: position 1,672 of record CAJOQW010000200.1, on the reverse strand, counting down.
AAGGCCTTCCTTGCCGGGAAGTATCTCGATGAAGGCGCCGAAATCGAGGATGCTTACGACCTTGCCGTGATATACGTTGCCGGCCTCGGGCTTCGCGCAGATGCCCTTGATCCATTCGAGAGCCTTCTGCATGGCCTCCTTGTCGTTCGTGGCGATATCCACGACGCCCTCGGTCATGTTGGTGCCCTCGATGGGAACCTCGTCGATGTTGATGATGGCACCTGTTTCCTTCTGGATCTTCTGGATGGTTTCGCCACCCTTGCCGATGACGGCGCCGATGAATTCGGCGGGAATGCGGATCTCCTCGATGCGCGGAACGAAGGGCTTGTAGTCCTCGCGGGGTGCAGGCTGTACCTTGAGCATCTCGTCCATGATGTGCATGCGTCCCCGGCGGGCCTGTTCGAGGGCCTTTTCGAGCACCTCGTAGCTGAGGCCGTCCACCTTTATGTCCATCTGGGTGGCGGTGATACCGTCCTTGGTACCGGCCACCTTGAAGTCCATGTCGCCGAGATGGTCCTCGTCGCCGAGGATGTCGGTGAGGATGGCATAACGGTCGTTGGGATGTTCCTCGTCGGTGATGAGGCCCATGGCAACGCCGGCGACCGGCTTGCGGATCTGCACGCCTGCGTCCATGAGGGCGAGGCAGCCGCCGCATACGGAAGCCATCGAAGAAGAACCGTTGGATTCGAGGATATCGGACACCACGCGCACGGCATAGGGGTTTTCGGGTGCCATAGGCACTACCGCCTTGAGGGCCCTCATGGCAAGGTTGCCATGGCCTATCTCGCGGCGGCCGGGAGCCCTCTGGGCCTTGGCTTCGCCGGTAGCGTACGGCGGGAAGTTGTAGTGGAGCACGAACTGCTGGTCGCCCTGGATGAGGACTTCGTCGGTCTCCTTCATATCCATCTTGGTACCGAGGGTGACGGTGGCGAGGGACTGGGTTTCACCGCGGGTGAAGATGGCCGAGCCATGTACGCAGGGAAGGACGTCGGTCTCGCACCAGATCGGGCGTACCTCGTCGGTCTTGCGGCCGTCCAGGCGGCGGCTCTCGTCGAGCACCATGTTGCGCATGGCTTCCTTTTCGACGGCTGTATAATAACGCTCCACGAGCGGGGTCTTCTCTTCGAGCTCTTCCTCGGGGATGGTGGCGAGGAACTCTTCCTTTATGGCCTTGAAGCCGGCTTCACGCTCCTTCTTGGGAGCGGCGCTCTTCGCAAGGGCGTAGCACTTGTCGTAGCACGCGGTTTCTACCGCCTTGCGGAGGTCTTCGTCCTGCACGTCATGCGGATAGTCGCGCTTATTGACGTCGGTGCCGAGCTCGTGCATGAGCTCCTTCTGCACACGGCAGTGCTTCTTTATTTCTTCGTGGGCTACCTTGATGGCCTCGAGCATGTCGTGCTCGGACACCTCGTTGAGTTCGCCTTCCACCATCATGATGTTCTCTTCGGTGGCCGCCACCATCAGGTCGATGTCGGCGGCTGGCATCTCAGTGAAACCGGGGTTGATGCGCCATTCGCCGTTCACGCGGGCAATGCGGACCTCGGATATCGGGCCTCCGAACGGGAGGTCGGAAGATGCGAGCGCTGCCGAAGCGGCGAGGCCTGCGAGGGCGTCGGGCTGGGTGTCCTTCTCGGCGGAGATGAGGTTGATGTAAACGAAGACTTCGAGATGG
>CAJOQW010000199.1 GCA_905236955.1 uncultured Bacteroidales bacterium | reverse complement strand
ATACCGTGCTTTCTATGAATGAAGCCGGGGTCCACGATCCGCTGCATCCGCATATGCCAAGGGCGAAATTGGCAAGGATCCTGGAACCTTCTTCCGTATGGAATACTTCGGGGTGGAACTGCACCGCGTATGTGTCTTCGCCCTCGAAGCGGAAAGCCGCGTTGGTGACGTCTTCCGTGGAAGCCAGCACCCGGCAGCCTTCGGGAAGGGATGTTATGGTGTCGCCGTGGGACATCCATACCTGGGAAGTCGCGCTGACCCCTGCAAAAATGGGGGAACCGCCGTCCATGACTGTGAGCACGGCCCTGCCGTATTCGCGGCTGCCGGACTGTTCCACCCTGCCACCGAATTCGGCGGCAAGCAGTTGGGCGCCGTAGCATATGCCGAGCAACGGGAGTTTTCCCCTGATGGCTGCGAGGTCGGTCTTCGGGGCGTGCGCATCCCGTACCGAACACGGGCTGCCGGAAAGGATGACACCCTTGACGGAAGGGTCGGGTTCGGGCATCTTGTCGAAAGGGAATATTTCGCAAAAAACCCCTGCCTCGCGAAGACGGCGGCCGATGAGTTGTGTCACCTGGGAACCGAAATCGAGGATCAGAATCTTTTCCGTCGCCATTTCTATTTGTTGTAGTTGGGTGCCGGTTTCGCTATTGTGAGATCGTGCGGATGGTTCTCGACCACTCCGTTGGAAGTGATGCGGATGAATCTGGCGGAGCGCAGGGACCGGAGGTCTTTGGCCCCGCAGTAGCCCATCCCGCTCCTGAGTCCACCCAGAAGCTGGTAGATGACATCGGATACCGGGCCTTTGTAGGGGACCTTGCCTACGATGCCCTCGGGGACGAGTTTCATCGCGCCGGTCTGGAAATAACGGTCCTTCGACCCGGCTTCCATGGCATCGATGCTGCCCATTCCTCGGTAAACCTTGAATTTCTTTCCGTTCTTGAAGTCCTCGAGCATCTGCCCCGGGGCTTCTTCCGTTCCGGCGAGGAGGCTGCCGCACATGACGCAATCGGCTCCTGCTGCAAGGGCCTTGACGATGTCGCCGCTATAACGCAGGCCGCCGTCTCCGATGACAGGGACTCCGGAACCTTCGGCTGCGCTGGCGCAGTCGAAAATGGCAGTGAGCTGCGGGACACCCACCCCGGCCACCACCCTGGTGGTGCAGATGCTGCCCGGGCCTATGCCGACCTTTACGGCGTCCGCGCCGTTGTCTATCAGGCATCTGGTGGCTTCCGCGGTGGCTACGTTGCCCACAACGACGTCGAGGTCGGGGAAGGCTGCCTTTACCTTGCGGAGAGCCTTTACCACCCCTTTGCTGTGACCGTGCGCCGAATCGAGCACCACGGCGTTCACTCCCGCTTCGACAAGGGCGCCGGCCCTGGTCTCGACGTCGGCCGTGATACCGAGGGCGGCAGCAACCTGCAACCCCCGGGCATGGACTTTCGCGACTTCGGCCGCCTGGGCCTCTATCGACATGTTCTTATGAATAACCCCTATTCCACCTTCTTTTGCAAGTGCCGTGGCCATAGGGGCTTCCGTGACAGTGTCCATTGCTGCCGATGCTATCGGGACATTGAGGAAAATGTGTCGGGAGAACTGGGATTTGAGGGAAACTTCCCGTGGAAGTACTTCAGACCACGAGGGGACCAGCAGTACATCATCGAAGGTCAGGCCTTCCTGAACGATTCGCTCTTGAAATGAAGACATAAGTGCTTATTCTAAGTTGCAAAGGTACGCAAAAAGTTTTCACCCGCCAATATCGGACCCTCTCTTTTTCAACAAAGTTATCAACATGCGCATGTGGATAAAAGGCACAAAATAATTTGCCTGTGTGCGGGATATTGGCTAACTTTGAACACGTGTAAAAACCTTATTTATTAATGGCTAATTTAGACGTAGTCCTCGGCCTCCAGTGGGGAGATGAAGGCAAAGGCAAGATCGTAGACGTGCTCGCAGGACGCTATCCTGCGGTCGCCCGTTTCCAGGGCGGTCCCAATGCAGGTCATTCACTCCTCTTCGAAGATCATCATTTCGTGGCACGGAGCCTTCCCTCCGGAATCTTCCGTAAAGACTGCACCAATTTCATAGGCGGCGGGGTCGTGCTCGACCCCATCGAATTCAAAGGCGAATGCGCCCAGGCACTGGCATTGGGGGCGGATGCCCGCGAGCGGGTGTGCATAAGCCGCAAGGCCACCCTCATCCTTCCCACCCACAGGCTGCTGGATGCGGCACGCGAAGCGGCAGCAGGGAAAGGGAAGATAGGTTCCACCCTGCGTGGCATAGGCCCGACTTATACCGATAAGACTGCGCGCGTATCCCTGCGCGTAGGAGACATCCTCCGGCCCGATTTCGAAAAACGCTGGAAGGACCT
>CAJOQW010000198.1 GCA_905236955.1 uncultured Bacteroidales bacterium | reverse complement strand
GGAGGTCGCTGTACCAGTTGGCCCCGAGCGGGAAATCTTCAGGTTCCTGCTGCCCGGGCCAGATATTGTTCACAACGAAATCCCCTTCGTGCCCGTCGAGGGCCCGGATGGCAGAACGCGTGGTGTAATGCAGGACGGCCTCCTGCTTGGGGGAGTAGCGCACCATGTAGCGGCCTCCGCCGATGTAATACCCCGGCCAGTTCTGCCTGTCGGTGGTCATGGTAAATACCACGGAATCTTCCGGCACGTCGATTTCGGGGCCGTCGAAGATCATGTCCATCACCGAATAAACGCGAACCGTGTCCTGCAAGGTGAGGTCACGGGCGAAGGTGCCGTGAGGGCTGAAACCGAGATGCTCGAAACTTCCGCCCCAGCTGTCTGAGGAGGGGTCGTTCGGGTCGCCGTCCATCATATAGAGTACCGACGGGGTGTCTCCCATCTTGGGAACGCCCTTGTAGTACCTCGGGAAATCCGCGCCCAGGGCACCGGTACCCTTGACAGTGACGGTATCGCGGGAAATGAAACCACGGTAGGCGGAGTTGTTTTCTATTATCCACAGGTCGGGGAAGTTCCGGGCAAGATAAGTATAAGCGTTGACGCCCCATTTCTTGTTGGGTCCGCCTATCCAGTACACACGGATGTCGGGAAGGATGTCCGGGGCGTCGTGAAGGGCCTGGGCCACATCTTCCATGCCGCCCCATACCAGCACCCAAAGGGGGCTGTCGCTTTTCCTGCGGGCACATTCGATTATCCACTCGGAACCTTCAGTGGGTTTGTCCCAACCTTTCGGGGAGGGCATTCCGTGGCGGCCCTGTTTGCAGATGGAACGCAGATAATCCGGCGTGGCAAGTCCCGGAGCGTATTTCTTCAGGGTTGGATAGTCCTTTTCGTAGAGGCCTATCATGCGCTCTATTTCGCCTTTGGTTCCGTTACCGTACGATGGCGAAGATACCAGGCCTTCCAGCCTGAAGCAGTCGCTGAACATCAGCAGATGGGCCATGGACTGGTTGTCGTCGGGGTCGGTGCCGCCAATGTCGCTGCTCACCAGCACCCTGGGACGGGTGTCGGCTTTCTTGCAGGAAGGGATGAAGGCGAGCAGCGCCGCGGCCGCCAGCAGGATCGCGGGTGTTTTCATGGATTATTCTCCGAGTTTGGTGTATTTGAAATGGCTGAACTTGACTTCTCCTTCGCCTGCGGCCATCAGGCCCGGGAGTACGCTTTGGAAATAATAGCAGGTGTTGTGGTTGTAACCCGATATCTCATGACCCCAGTCCATCTTCTCCCATTCCTTCCCGTCATAGCTGTAGTATCCGGTGACGACCTGTTTGTCGTTGCGCACCCTCAGCCACAAGTGGTTGCCGCCTTTGTGGGGACGCCTGCTGGAGCCGTTGTCCTTGCGGTAACGGAATGTACGCTGGGAGTCGCAGCCCGCTCCCGCGTAGAAGTCGGAGTCGTAGTAAAGCACGAGTCCTGCGATGGCGCCGGGTGTGAGGTCTATCTCGGCTTCGAATTCATACGAGTGGTCTCCGGCCACGAACATGAACGGGGCGGAGTCCCTGGGCGAGACGCCCTGGCACTTGAGGGTGAGCACTCCGTTCCCGACAGAAGCGCGGGAGGGGTCGAAGTCCTTGTAGTACTTCCAGTCCAGTCCGGTGCGGAATTCGCCCAGACGGGCCTTCCTGTCGTATTTTCCTGAAGAAGGGAGGGGGAGTTCTATAGGCCCTGCGATGTCCAGGCCCTTTATGGCATGGAACCAGCCGTCTTCGCCAAGTTCGACGGGCTCCAGGAGGGTCTGGCGGCCTAGTCCTGTGTAACCGTTCTCATATGCGTGATATACCACGTACCAGCGGCCGTCAGGAGTATCTATGAGTGTGCCGTGACCACGCGACCACCAGCGGTCGGTGTCGTTGTAAGTGTGGATGAGGGGATTGTCGGGGTCGTTTTCCCACGGACCGTCGAGGGTCTTGGCGCGGGCGATCGTGACCATGTGGCTGGTCGGAGGACCCGCTGTGCCGCCTTCGGCGTTGATATAGTACCACCAGTCGCCTATCTTCTTGAGTTTCGGACCTTCGAGGCACATGCCCTCGTTGACCCAGTCTTTCGGATATTGCCAGCCGTTGTAGACGTGCTCGAACGATTCGGGCACGGTATCCAGTCCGTCTTCGGTGAGTTTTACGCGGTTGCCTCCGCTGAGGAAAAGCCATCCCTGCCCGTTTTCGAAGGCGGGACACGGGTCTATCTGCCCCACATGGAGGTCTATCGGGTCGCTCCAAGGCCCGTAGGGGCTCTTGGCGGTTACGACCCAGTTTCCGCGTCCGTGTACGGTAAAGTAGATGCGGTATTCATCCCCGACCTTGGATATGTCCGGGGCCCAGACGGATCCAAGATAGGTCTGGAGCGCATAACTTATAGGCTCCCAGTTCACGAGGTCGGTGGAATGGAATACGATCAGGCCGGGATTGTAGTCGAAAGAGGAGTTCGTGAGATAATAGTCGTTACCTTCCCTCATTATGGACGGGTCGGGATAGTCGCCGCCCAGGATGGGGTTTGTGAAAGTCTCTTTGGGTGCTGTGTTGCAGGCGCTTATGACAAGGGCAAGCACCGCTGGAAAAATGGTCAGGAACTTTTTCATCATGAGCTATTTATTCAGTTTGTCCTGGTCTTTGAGGAATTCCCCGGGTTTGAGTATGCCGGGGCTGACGCGCACCTTGTATATTGCACCGGTGTACCAGCCCACCTTGTTCTGGCGGACACCAAGTGAGGTGATGCCGCTGCCAATGACGGGCTTGTAGGGAATGCTGTCGCTGCATTCGAGGACTCCGTCCACATAGCTGGCGATGCCTTCGGGACCGACAGTGAAAGTCACGTTGTACCAGCGGTCGGCGGGATGGGTCTTGGACGGGTCGATCAGGGTCTTGGACTTGAAAGGACTGAGCCTGAGGAAGCAGTCCGCATACCAGGTGCTGTCGGGGTTGATGCGGGTCTCCATCGTGATCCTCTCATTGTCGTAGGAGCCCATGTGCATGTAGCGCTGTTCCCTGGGGCCGTTGCTGTATGGCTTGATGATAGCCTCGACGGTGAAGGATTCGAGTCCGGCAAGGGGCATGCCCTTGATGTATAGGCCGTCGTCTCCGTTGAACTCGAACGCCTTGCCTCCTTTTACCTTGATTTCAGCAGGGTCTCCGAGGGTTTCGAGGATGTAGGGATGCGATGCCGCGGTCCAGGTCGCCGCCTCTTTCGGTTTGGTGCTGTTGATATACGAGCAAAGGATGTTCATGTTCCTGATGAACTCGGCGGTGGAGATGCAGAGTTCGCTGCCACGGTTCTCGTGGGGAGAGGTGTCGTATTCGTCGCCGACCCTTGTGGAGATATAGGTCTTGACATGGCTTGGTTCGGTGGAGGCCCCCGGCTTGTAAGGATTGGAAATGGTCCTCAGCGGGGTAAGCCAGCGTCCGCGCCCGTCAAGGGCGGCAATTACCGATTCGGCCATTTCCCCGATGGGACGGGGACCGCCTTCGCCGAAGGCCGGTCTCCTTGCGCGTCCGTTGTCATATTCATCGGGGAGAGCCTCGTATTCAGCCCTGAGCGCTTTGGTATTCACCCATGCGGCGGAGCTGTAGTGGGCTATGGTGTTGGCCGGGTCCTGGTTGGTGTAATAGCGGCCGTTGTAAACGTTGGATCCTTCGCGATGCACGAAGAGGGGTTTACCGGTATCGGGATCGACGAATGTGGGCACGAGTATGGCCTCCGGGTCGCGGCCCGGACGTCCGAATTTCTCGATCTGCTCCTTCGTGAGGGCCTTGGACTCGATGAAGTCTATGGCCCGTGGAATGCCTTCGATGTAGCTCTTGTCCCCGGTCCTGCGGTAATAATCCATAAGGGTGCGGACTATGCCCGCAGTGGTGCGGGGGCTGACGGCACGGGGCTCATAAGTGCGGGCATGTGCCGGCATGAGGTCGTCCGGGGTATATTGGTCGGACCAGCCGGCAAGGGGTGCCTTGTACTGGAGCTTGGGAATGAGGTGCATCGCACGGTTGATGGGCTCGGTCAGGTCTTCCCTGGCGAGGCTCTGGCGGCACTGGGTAAGTAAATCTATGCACTGCTCGAGCACATCGTCGTTGATGGTGATATATGGAGTGTAGTCGTCGGGACGGTCGGTCATGATGGGGTAGCGCTGTGGCCATCCTCCTATCGGGTACTGGCTTTCGAGCAGGAAGTTTATGGCCTTGTCGAGAGCCGGCTTGATGTCCGCGTCGTGTTTCTCGTTGTAGAGGTGGAGAAGGAATTTGGCGGCATCGGTTGTGGCTGAATCGTCGAAGGTGGCATTCCCGTAGTAATGCTGGAACTCTTCGAGCCTCCATCCGCTGTAGCCTACCGTCCTGTACCACTGTTCGAGGGCCTTTTCGCCTTCGTAGTCGAAGCAGTAGTTCCATCCGCCGCAGTCGTACTGGGCATCCATGACGGCTTGCGCCACTTTCTTGGCGGCGTCGTAGAAGAACTCGTCACCGGTGGTACGGTAGGCGTTGATAAGGGCTTCGCCCACTCCGGGGGTGCTGGGAGCCTGCATCCAGATCATGCTGGGCTTGGCTTCCATCTCTCCCCAGCGGCGCGAAAAATCGGGGAGATAATTCCAGACGAAGCCTCCGTGGAAGCTTACCGAGTCCATCATGTAGGACGTGGCTTGCTTCATTGCGGCTACTGCCCTGTCAGACAGGGTCTCGGGTTTCTTGGCACATGCGGATAAAACTGCCGCGACCGTAATAATCAGCGAAAATTTGACTACATTTGAAAAATTTTTCTTTTCCATATGCGTAAACTTATATTAATACTTTCGGTTGTTGCGGGTGCTGCTCTCGTCTGCTCCTGTGGCAACAAGCAAAAATCAACTCAGGAAATGACCCGGCAGAGTTCAAATTTCATCTTTGACGCCGATAACCCCTGGTACGATGCCGGAGGCGGAAGCGAGCGTCAGATTCTCGGTTACAACGACAACATCATGATGGTGAAGGTCAAGTTCAAGAAGGGCGATGTCGGTGCCATGCACAGCCATCCCCACACCCAGGTCACTTATGTCGCATCCGGCAAATTCGAATTCACCGTAGGCGATGTCACCAAGATCGTGAGTGCGGGCGACGCCCTTTATAAACAGCCCAATATCGAACATGGTTGCGTTTGCCTGGAAGACGGTATCCTTATCGACTGCTTCAATCCCATGAGGGAAACCTTCATCCAGAAGTAAATCATTTCCATTCGGCCTTGACCGAAATAATCGAGATTCGGCTTTCAGTCCCAACCGTGCTGGTGTGCTGGAGGCCGAATCCTCCGTTTTGGTCCGGCGATATCTGCGCCTGCAGGTCGGCGCTTCCGTGCACTGCAGGGTCTGAGGAGAGTTCCTTGATGTGTTTCGGACCTTCGACATGCGCCTTGAGCAGGTTGCCTTCGGTCCATATCCGGAGCACACATCCCGTGAGGAAGCAATCCACTGTAACGGGTTCGCTGACCGGGCTCACTTCACCCTTGTCATAGCGGACGAGCAAAACGTCCACGGCGTTGGCGTATTTGGTGGTACGTATGGCCCTGAGGGCGTAGCCGGTGAGGGACTCGTTGTCGAATTTTATGAAGCAGTCCAGATATTGCATCCTTGCGCTTGCGAAACCCTGACCTCCGTCCTTGGCGGGGTCTATCCTCCATGTGACGGACATATCGCCGTATTTCCCTCGTGGGGGAGTGTAACGGAGACGTGCTCCCTGCTGCAGTTGTTGAAGCCCTGGGTTATGCGAAGCTCCGTTTATGCCGTAGCCATAAGTCCAGCAGGGCTGGGAAAGGTCCGGCTTCCAAGTGTAATCCTTCGTGTCGGCGGGCTTGAAAGCGTCGACCGTCCAGTAGCCCGGTCGTACCTGCGTCTGGTTGGAGGTCGGGAAGTTCCTGAAATCTGTTTCAAGAGTTGAAAGAATGCTTCCGGGCACCTTCGCCTTGTTCCTGCTTATCGCAATTATCTCTTTACCGGATTCGCAGCGCAGATGTTTCGGGGAGACTCCGGCGGCCAGGTACTTGCCATTGTCTCCTGGCTGGAGCAGATATTCGGATTCGGGCTTGCCGCCACGTGAAACGGCCACCGGGACAGCGCCATTGCCTTTCCTGTCGTCGCAGCGGTACCATGTGATGATGGATTCGTCGCGGCGGCCCTGCAGGTCAAGGGAATAATCCACCACAGCCTTGTCCGCGCCGAGTTTGACTGCCGGCTGGCTTGTGAAAGCCGGGGCGGGGACCATGTCGGGAGAGACGGTGAAGGCTACCGCCCCTTCAAGTCCCTCGTCCGTATAGGCGAAAATGTCGAACTTTTGAGTGCGGTCTTCGTGGTTTGTAGCAGTGACCATGCATTCCGGACCTTCGGTGCGGGAGAGGGATGCATAGCGCTCATATCCGGGCTGGACCTTCCATCTTATTGTCTGGTTGTGGAGTTCTCCGCTGCCGAGCCTGTTCAGGCTGGCCTTCAGGGTTACGCCTTCACCTCCGGTGCTTATTTCCGCCTCTCTCCTGTCTATATCGAGGCATATCGGGATGTTGGCATAATCCCGTCCGTCCCTCTTTCCAAGGGCAATGACTTCGTCCTTGATGCCCTGCGGATCCCAGTCATCGTCGCCGCGCAGGAGATTGTAGGTATTGTAGAGGACAGAACCGTCGTCGCGGATGAGTTTGAAGGCGGC
>CAJOQW010000197.1 GCA_905236955.1 uncultured Bacteroidales bacterium | reverse complement strand
TCCCAGGCCTACTATGACGGCCATACGGAAGGCCGCTGGGACAACGCCCTGGACGGCAAGTACTACGAGTGGAACGGCAAGGGCCAGTTCACCGATTGGAACGACATCTTCGACTATCCCGTCCTGTACAACACCTCCTCTTCGAAGAAGATGAACATGGCCGAGATGCTTCCGGGCATGTACAAGATCCTCGACCTCAACGGGGACGGTGTCATTACGAAACAGGACCGCTGTTATTCCTGGAAGGAAGGCAATCCGCCGCTGCAGTTCGGTCTCATGATCTTCATGGAATACAAGAGCTTCGACCTCAGCGCGACTTTCAACGGCGCGGCCCTGTCCCACAAGAACATGCAGATGTCTGGCGGTATGGGCTACGGCTGGAGCAAGACGCTCTTCGTCAACCACATGGACCACTACCGGCTGGCAGAAGGCTATGACGATCCGCGCGACCCGAATTCCGTCTGGGTGGCCGGTTACTGGCCGGCCCTCGCCCCGGCGACCGGCGCCGAGGATGCGACCTCGAACGCTACCTACCGCTTTGTGCAGCCTTATTCCTGGGTGAACAACGCTTTCTTCCGCTTGAAGAGCCTGGAAATCGGCTATGCCTTGCCCAAGTCCCTGCTCAGCAAGATCCACCTGAAGCGGGTCCGTGTCTACGCCAGCGGCACCAACCTCCTCACCATCTGCAACCCGATCGTGAAGGTGTGGGACCCGGAGACCTACCAGGCCTCCCGCCGCGGCGCTTCCGGCGCACCGCTGCTTCGCACCTATGTCATCGGAACCAGCATCAGCTTCTAAACGATTCGCGCTATGAAAAAGATATTCAAATATACGTTTGCCATCGTACTGAGCCTCGGCCTCTGCTCCTGTGACAAGTTGTTCGAGAGTCTGGAGGGTGACCTCACCCGGATGTCCGAGGAAGACATGTTCTATACGCAGGCGGGTCTGGAGCGGCTTCTTTCGGATGCGTACAACACGATTCCGATGGACGCCTTCAACTCCAAGGATCAGCACACGACGCTGGCCACCTACTCGAAGGCCAACGACTACGACATCGCCGTGACCGGTTTCTGGAATTACAAGAAGATGCGTTCGATCAACCAGATCATCCAGAAGGACGACCTCTCCCTGGAGCACAAGGCCATCAACGAGGCGACCCGCGACCAGATCCTGGGTGAAGCCATCTTCGCGCGTGCCTACTGCTATTTCGCGATGGTGCGTCGCTACGGCGGCGTTCCGATCGTGACCGAGCCGCTGGACGACGAGTATGACGGCGACACGAACGAGGGTTTGTACATCCCGCGCAGCACCGAGAAGGAGACTTGGGATTTCGTGATCTCCGAGCTGGACCGGGCTGCCGAACTGCTCCCGGACGAACCGAAGGGCGGCAACTTCCGCGCCTCCAAATGGGCGGCCCTCGCCCTCCAGTCCCGTGTGGCCCTTTATGCTGCGACCCTGAGCAAGTACTGGAACAAGGAGGCGATTCCTTCCAGCTACAAGGCCGTTCAGGAGAAGCTCACCTATATGGAGGCCTCCTATGCGGACGCCTACTTTGCCAAGTGCATCGAGGCTTGTGAAAAGATCATGAACTCCGGCAAGTTCTCTCTCTACGGCGGATCCACCACCTCGGTGTCGAAGGCGAAGGAGAACCTGACAAACCTATTCCTGGAGCGCCAGGACTGCGAATTCATCTTCGGCAAGGCCTTCAAGGACGGCACGCCGGATGCGGACAACGGATTCGACCGGAACAATTCGCCGAACCAGAAGCACGGCACCGGCACCAACGCCGGATGGGGCAACTACTCCATCACTTCGGACATGGTGGACCTCTTCGACAATTACAATGCGGCCGGCGGACGTGCTGACGGTACGGTCAAGACCCGCAGCGACGGCCAGGAGGACACCTACTTCGCGCAGATCGCCACGTCCGCATCTTCCTTCGACAAGAATGCCGACTTCATCAAGTACGACCATCCGCAGGATCCGTTCCTGCAGAAGGACGCGCGCTTCCAGGCCTGGGTGCTTTATCCGGGCTCCGATTTCCGCGGTGTCACCATCGTAGCCCAGGCCGGCTACTGGCTCCCTGACGGAAAGCTCGAGTTCTATCAGGAGAATTCCACCAAGATCGACGGCGTGACCTACTACGAACTCGGCGCCGACAGCCAGAACGGCATGTCCGCCTACATCGACATCGGCAATTCGGGCACGAGCAACCACTCCTATTTCTGGACCACCGGTTTCGGCATCCGGAAGTTCCTGGACCCCAACCAACCGCTGGACAAGTCCACCAATCCCTGGTGTGAAATCCGTTACGCGGAGGTCCTCTTGAACTACGCCGAGGCCTATGCCGAGAGCGGCAAGGGCAATGCCGCAACGGCGAAGAAGGCCCTGAACGACATCCGTCACCGAGCCGCGTTCACGGATGACATCGAGCCCACCCTGGAGAACGTGCTCCACGAGCGCCAGGTCGAGTTCGCGTTCGAAGGCCACGAGACCTACACGCTGTGGCGCCACCGCGCGTACCTGAGCACCCGCTCGGGCGGCCCGCACCGCAAGCACACGGTGGTCAACGTGCTCGACCTTCGTGCTGGCAGCCCGAAGTACATCTACGCCCGCGTGAACGCTTACTGGAGCGACGTGCAGAACTCCACCACCGGTCT
>CAJOQW010000196.1 GCA_905236955.1 uncultured Bacteroidales bacterium | reverse complement strand
GGCGGCATAGGATTCGCCGACGACTATATAAAGGTTTACAAACACAACAAGGAAGGAATGAGTGCCAGATGGAAACTGGTCCTGCAGTTCGGCCTGGCCCTCGTGATTGCGGTAATCATGTGCTTCTCGCCGGAAATATGGAACGGGATGCCAAAGTCGCTGGTCACCACAATCCCGTTCGTGAAGGCGCATGAGTTCGACTACTCCTGGCTTTCGCCCTTCAAGGGACAGATGGGGATGTACTTCACCTGGGGCGTGTACATCGTCATGATAATCATAGTGATACTCGCCTGCTCCAACGGGGCCAACCTCACCGACGGCCTCGACGGCCTGTCGGCCGGAACCTCGGCGATCGTCGGAGTCGCCCTCGGCGTTATGGCCTGGCTGAGCGGCGACGCCCTGAATTCCCACTACCTGAATATCATGTACCTGCACGGGAGCGGCGAAGTGGCCATATACATGGCGGCCTTCGTCGGGGCGCTCATCGGGTTCCTCTGGTACAACACCTTCCCGGCACAGGTGTTCATGGGGGACACCGGCAGCCTGATGATAGGCGGCGTGATAGGTGTCACCGCCGTGCTGTTGCGCAAGGAACTGCTCCTGCCGGTACTCTGCGGCATATTCCTCATGGAAAGCTTGAGCGTCATAATCCAGCGCGGCTGGTTCAAGCACACGAAGAAAAAATACGGTGAAGGCCGGAGGGTGTTCCTCATGGCCCCGCTGCACCATCACTACCAGAAGCAGGGCATGCCCGAACCAAGGATAGTGATACGTTTCTGGATAATAGGAATCATATTGGCAGTCGGCTCGATGGCCCTGCTGAAGATAAGATAGTATGTCCCGGATAGTAGTTCTAGGCGGAGCGGAAAGCGGCGTAGGCGCCGCGGTGCTCGCAAAGGTCAAAGGTTTCGACGTCTTCCTGTCCGACAACGGGAAGATAAAGGAAGAATATGCAAAGATGCTCGAAAAGTGGAAAATCCCCTTCGAGCAGGGCGGCCACACCCCGGAAAAGGTGCTCTCGGCGGACGAGATAATAAAGAGTCCCGGCATCCCCGACACGGCACCGATGGTGCAGGAACTCATCCGCAAAGGCACCCATATCATCTCCGAGATAGAGTTCGCAGCCCGCTACGATTCCGCCCGCAAGATATGCATAACGGGTTCGAACGGCAAGACCACCACCACCAGCCTCATCTATTACCTTCTGCAGAATGCCGGGCTCAACGTCGGCCTCGGGGGGAACATCGGCAAAAGCTACGCCCTTCAGGTAGCAACGGAAAAGCATGACTACTACGTGCTGGAAATCAGTTCGTTCCAGTTGGATAACTGCTATGATTTCAGGCCGGACATCGCCATCATAACCAACATCACTCCCGACCATCTCGACCGTTACGGTTACAATCTCGAGAACTATGTCAGGGCAAAGTTCCGCATCACCAGGAACCTCAGGTCCGAAGACTGCTTCATCTTCGACAGCGACGACGCCATCACCATAGCCCATCTTGACAAGATAGTGCTCAAGGCCAGGACCCTCCCCTTCTCCCAGAAGGAAGAACTGTCGCGGGGCGCATTCCTCAAGGACGACAAGATAGTGATCCGCTACGAGGAAAACGAGAGTTCCATATATCTCAAGGA
This sequence comes from uncultured Bacteroidales bacterium, assembly GCA_905236955.1. Lineage (GTDB taxonomy): Bacteria > Bacteroidota > Bacteroidia > Bacteroidales > UBA932 > Cryptobacteroides. The sequence continues at coordinate 1,724 of CAJOQW010000196.1, read as the reverse complement.
ACTCGCCCTCGGAGGCAGGCACAACGTATATAATTCCATGGCGGCCGCCCTGGCGGCAAAGGCCACCGGTATAGACGACGCCACCATCAGGAACAGCCTCAAGACCTTCAAGGCCATCGAGCACAGGCTGGAGCCGGTGCTGAGCGTGGGCGGGGTGCTTTACATCAACGACTCCAAGGCCACGAACGTGGACGCCGCATGGTACGCCCTCGACGCCCAGACCAAACCGGTGGTATGGATTGTGGGCGGAACCGACAAGGGCAACGATTACTCCGAGCTGGCCGGTCTCGTCAAGGAGAAGGTGAAAGCGATTGTCTGCCTCGGGGTGGACAACAAGAAGATACACGATGCCTTCGAGCCGATAGTAGGCGCGGAGAAGATGGTGGACACCCTTTCCGCCGAAGAAGCGGTCAAGGCATCCGCCGCTTTCGCGCAGGCCGGCGACGTGGTGCTGCTGAGTCCGTGCTGCGCCAGTTTCGACCTCTTCCACTGTTACGAAGAGCGCGGCGAGAAATTCAAGGAAGCTGTAAGAAGACTGTAGGATGGCGGCAAAGGCGAAAAAGAACAGAAGGTTCCTGAACATCTTCGAGGACCTGGAGGGCGACAAGCTGGTTTGGATCATAGTCCTGCTGCTCATGCTCATCAGCGTGCTCTGCATGTTCTCCTCCACATCGAGGCTGCTCGAGAGCGGGCAGTCCCGCATCGACGTGGTGAAGGACCAGCTCGTTCTGGTCGCCTTCGGCATCGGCATCATCATACTCATCTACAACATACGCAACGTGGCGGTTCTCCGGTGGCTTAGCCAGTTCGGGTTCCTGGTGTCGTTCGCCCTTCTCGCAGCCCTCGACCTCAAGATAGACCTCGGATTCATCCGTTCGATAGAAATCAACGGGGCCAGACGCATCCTCAAGGTAGGGCCTGTCCAGGTGCACGTCTTCGAGGTGGTCAAAGTCGCCATGATAATGTATCTGGCGTGGGCCATGGACGCCCTCAAGCGAAAGAAACTCAGGGGACCGGAAAAGGAGATCTGGAAGAAGATACTATATATTTACGCCCCGTTCGTAATCACTTTCCTCATGATCATCCCCGGCAGCAATTCCAGCGCTGTCGTAATAGGCGGGCTGATGTTCATCACCATAGTCATCGGCGGCGGGAACCTCAAGGACCTCGGGATATTGATAGCAGCAGGCATCCTCATGGTCGGGGGCAGCTACGGTATATATAAACTTTCGGACGGACGGTTCCTCAAACGCATAGGGACCGGAGTCTCCAGGATCTTCGACGACGAAGACTGGGAGAAAATGGTGATGGAATCCCGCACCGGTTCGCACGATTATTACGTAGGGCTGGACAAGATCAGGCAGCCATACAGCGCCAAGATAGCCATCCACGAGGGCGGATTCCTGGGGAAAGGCCCGGGACAGAGCACCCAGCGCTACGTGGTCCCCGATATTTCGGAAGACTACATGTACTCCTTCATCATAGAGGAATACGGCATATTCGGCGGCATCGTCGTACTCATGCTCTACCTGAGCCTGCTCGCAAGGGGCTCGCTCATCGTCCGCAACTGCGGGGGCGAACTCTTCCCTAAACTGGCGGTCGCAGGGCTGACGATGCTGATAGTGCTGCAGGCCTTCCTCCACATGTTCGTAAACTGCGGGATAGGGCCCATGACGGGACAGACCCTTCCCCTCATCAGTCACGGGGCCTCGGCCTTCCTGTGC
>CAJOQW010000195.1 GCA_905236955.1 uncultured Bacteroidales bacterium | reverse complement strand
GAACAGCCCGACCGTAGCCCCTATGGAGGCTGCCTTGTGGCCGCCCGTCACCTTGGTGAACCACGCCGGGAGGATATAGTCCATGACGGTTACTATGACAGTGACGATGAGCCACGCTATCAAGGCCCTGAGGGTGAGGGGATCGGCCCCGCCCTTGGTGCCGGAAATGTAAACCAGCAATATGCCCACCCAGCTGATTGGCGGGCCTGCCAGCATCGGGAGTACGCTCCCGAGTATGCCTACGACCCCGCAGACGAGGGCCAGGATGCTCCATACGTCCATATCATGTCATTTTTGATTTCCTCTCCACCACCTGCCAGTGCCCGCCCTTGTCGGGGCCGATGCGTTTGAGGGCGCCTGCGGCCTTGAGTATGCCGAGTTGTTTCTCTATGCCCTTGGCGCTGATGTTTATTTCCTCGGCGAGTTCGCGCGTTGTCATGCGCGGATGGGCGCGAAGGAGTTCGAGTATCCGCTCCCGTGAAGATTTCTTGCGTATCACGGCATGTTCCCGGAGAAGGGTGTCTTCCCTGTCCGGACAAGGAACCCTGGGAACCGGAACGGCGCTGACGGGCTCCGGTTCGGGGGGATCGTGCGGGTGCTCCAACATGTGGCTTACGAAGATCTCGGCTATGTCCTCGTCCGATGCGACCTTCAGGATGCGCCTGTATCCGTCCATTCCGGAAGGCCTTACGACGGTTGGTTCCAGCCCGCATTCCAGTTGGAGATAATTCATGAGCAGACGGGCCATGACGTCGTTGCCCTGCGGCCACGGACAATTGTCAGAAATGAGGAAATGGATCTGGAAGGAAGCCATGTAGATGTCCGCAGCGGTAGCGGTGCGCATGTGAAGGCGCTGTTCGTTGGCCATGTCGCATGCCTTCCTGAGGACGCCCTCGTCCGATACCGCCTTGCCGTCCACCTTGAAGGAACGGAGCGCGAGGGAGGCGAGGGTCTTGATGCGGTAACTGCTCCAGAACTCCCGGGCTTCGGCGAACTCCATGCATTTGCGGTACGCCCTGGCGAGGTCGAGGCAGAGCATCTGCTCCCGGATGGTCTTCCCTTCCGAACTTATTTCCTTTTCCAGAAGAAGACGGCACTGGCCGCGGGTGAGGGTGCACCCTTCGAGGGCCGCCGAGGACTGGACCATGTCTGACAGGTTGCGCATTATGCAAATATAGTTATTTCTCATATTATCCTAAATTATCTTATATTTGCATACCATGTCAAAAAGAATAACCGACAACATTACCTGGATGGGAAAAGTGGACTGGGAACTCACCATGTTCCATGGCAACGAGCTCAGCACCAAACGCGGCTCAAGCTACAACTCCTACCTTCTGAGGGGCGGAAAGAAGACGGTTCTCCTGGACACCGTATGGGGTCCGTACGACCGCGAGTTCGTGTCCCGCCTCAAACAAGAGATCCCTCTCGACCAGATAGATGCGATAGTGATGCAGCACAACGAGACCGACCATTCCGGCGCCCTCGTCGAGCTCATGCGCGAAATCCCCGACACCCCGATATACTGCACCGCCAAGGGAGAGGCCATAATACGGGGCCACTATCACCGGGACTGGAACTTCGTCAACGTCAAGACCGGCGACGTGCTGGAACTCGGCGGAGGCGAGACCCTCACCTTCATCGAGGCACCCATGTGCCACTGGCCCGACACGATGTTCAGCTACTACGACGGCGAGGGCGGCGTACTGTTCAGCAATGACGGTTTCGGGCAGCATTACGCCAGCGAGAGCCTCTTCAACGACGAAGTCCCCGCCTGCGAGGTGCTCTACGAAGCCGAGAAGTACTACGCCAACATCCTCAACACCTACAGCCCCATGGTGGCCCGGAAGGTCAAGGAAGTGGTCGCCATGAACCTGCCCCTGTCGCTCATATGCCCCAGCCACGGAGTGATATGGCGCGACAACCCCACCCAGATAATAGAGAAATATCTCCAATGGTCGGATGCCTATCAGGAAGACTGCATCACGATAGTCTATGACACCATGTGGAACAGCACCCGCCTGATGGCCGAGGCCATAGCGAGGGGGCTCAGGGAGGCTTCCCCCCCGACCACGGTCAAGATCCTCAACGCGGCCAAGGAAGACAAGAACGACATCCTCACCGAAATGTTCCGAAGCAAGGCGGTGCTCGTGGGCTCCCCCACCATCAATTACGGCTACTCCTACGCCATAGCCGGCATCCTGGAGATGGCCAAGGGCTTCAGGTTCAAGAAGAAGAAAGCCTCGGCATTCGGCTCTTACGGATGGAGCGGCGAGGCCGTCAAGCTCATAGGGGCAGAACTTCAGGCCGGAGGTTTCGAACTCGTCGACGAAGGCATCCGCACCCTGTGGGTCCCTGACGAAAAGGCCCTCGAGGCCTGTGAAGAATACGGAAAATCCTTTATCGGAAAACTGTAATGAAATGTCGTCTGGACCAGCCAGAGCGACAATTCGGCTGATTCCATGCCCCTCGGCGGGGGCGATCTCGCCACAACCGAAGCCCTTCCCATCAACGAGTTCACCCCGGTATTCCGCGACATCCGCTGCAGCGACGCTGCGGGCGCCCGGGAATAGAAACCGGGGCCATACGAAAAGCCCGGCGCTTCTGCGCCGGGCTTTTGTGGTCCCAGTAGGGCATGATCCTACGACCCCCTGATTATGAGTCAGATGCTCTAACCAACTGAGCTATGGGACCGTTCCTGAGCGACCGGGCTTACCCGGCACGGACTCAGACCTTTATTTCAACGTCAACGCCACTGGGCAGCTCGAGTTTCATGAGAGCGTCAACGGTTTTGGCGTTGCTGTCCTCGATGTCGAGAAGCCTGCGGTAGGAGTCGAGCTCGAACTGCTCGCGGGCCTTCTTGTTTACGAAGGTAGAGCGGTTCACAGTGAAGATCTTCTTGTTTGTGGGCAGCGGAATGGGGCCGTTGACCTTTGCTCCGGTGCTCTTTACGGTCTCGACGATCTTTGATGCGGACTTGTCTACCAGCATGTGGTCGAAAGACTTGAGTTTAATTCTGATTTTTTGACTCATATTGCTTGCAAAGATATAAATTATTCTTCATCTTCGGGCACTCTGTAACCACTTTTCTCCACAATATCCTTCGCCATGGCAGCGGGAACTTCGGCATAGTGGTCGAAAGTCATGGTGCTGGTGGCGCGGCCGGATGAAAGCGTGCGCAGGACGGTGACATAACCGAACTGCTCGGCAAGCGGTACATAAGCCTTGATAATCCTTGCTCCGTTGGCGGTGGAATCCATCGCCACTATCTGCCCGCGACGCCGGTTGAGGTCGCCGACGATGTCGCCCATGTAGTCTTCGGGCGTGACCACCTCCAGGCTCATGATGGGTTCGAGAAGTACCGGATGGCACTTGGGACATGCGTGGCGGAAAGCCATGCGGGCTGCAAGTTCGAAAGAGAGCTGGTCGGAATCGACGGGATGGTACGAGCCGTCCAGCAGGGTCACCTTCAGGGACTGCATCTCGTAACCGGCAAGGGTGCCGTTCACCATTGCGCCCTCGAAGCCCTTCTGGACCGCGGGTATGAATTCCTTGGGCACGTTGCCGCCCTTGACCTGGCTCTCGAACTGGAGGCCGGAGGTCTCGGGGTCGGCAGGGCCGATTTCGACGATGATATCGGCGAACTTCCCACGCCCGCCCGTCTGCTTCTTGAAGAGCTCGCGGTGCTGGACGCTGGAAGTGATGGCTTCTTTGTAGTTCACCTGCGGCGCGCCCTCGTTGATCTCCACCCCGAACTCGCGACGCAGACGGTCCACGATGATGTCGAGATGAAGCTCTCCCATACCGCTTATGATGGTCTGTCCCGTTTCGGTGTCGGACTTGACGGTGAACGTCGGGTCCTCTTCCGCGAGCTTGCCCAGGGCGACTCCGAGTTTGTCGAGGTCCTGCTGGGTCTTGGGCTCGATGGCGATTCCTATGACGGGATCGGGGAAGTCCATGCTTTCAAGGGTATAGTGATGACTTTCGTCGCAGATGGTGTCGCCTGTGCGGAGGTCCTTGAAGCCCACGGCTGCACAGATGTCCCCGGCCTCCACGAAATCGATGGGATTCTGGTGGTTGGAGTGCATCTGGTACAGACGGGCTACGCGCTCTTTCTTGCCGGTACGGGAATTGACAACGTACGAGCCGGAGGAGAGCTTTCCGGAATAGGCCCTCACATAGGCGAGCCGTCCTACATAGGGATCGGTGGCGATCTTGAAGACGAGGCCGCAGAACGGGCCGGAGGCGTCGGGATCGAGGTCCTCTTCCTTGCCGGTGTGGGTGTTCGTGGCCGCGACGGCTCCTATGTCGATCGGGGAGGGCAGATACCTCGTGACTGCGTCGAGGAGGAACTGCACGCCCTTGTTCTTGTAGGAAGATCCGCAGGTTGCGGGGACTATCTTCATTTCGATGGTACCCTTGCGCAATGCTGCAATCAATTCTTCTTCG
>CAJOQW010000194.1 GCA_905236955.1 uncultured Bacteroidales bacterium | reverse complement strand
GTCATGGACTATATCCTCCCGGCGTGGTTCACCAAGGTGACGGGCGGCCACAAGGCAGCCTCCATAGGGGCTACGGTCGGGCTGTTCGTCGGGCTGTTCTCGCCCGTCGGCATAATACTGGGATCCATCATCGGAGCCTTCCTCGGGGAATTCATCGTAGAGAAGAAGGGCGTATGGCCTTCGTTCAAGGCCGGTATCGGCGCCTTCTTCGGTTTCATAACCACCACCGGCGCACGCCTGATAGTAGCCGGACTGATGTGTTTCTCGATAATCAAACATGTATTCTAGATGCGCTTCATCAAGTTCGCCCTTTTCTCGGCAAGTGCGGGACTTATCGAGCTCGGAACATTCGCCCTGCTGAACGAAACCATCGGCTGGACGTACTGGCCCTGCTACCTGATAGCCCTCGTGCTGTCGGTGCTGTGGAACTTCACCCTCAACCGCAAATTCACATTCCGCAGCGCCAACAATGTGGCGAAGGCCATGATGCTGGTATTCCTGTATTATCTGGCGTTCACGCCTTTATCGACTTTGCTCGGGCAGTGGCTCACCGACGGCATACGCCTGTCCGGCAGCACCGGTGCGGGCCTCCACTGGAACGAATATCTGGTGACGGCCATCAACATGGTGCTCAATTTCGTCACCGAATTCCTCTTCCAAAGATATGTCGTTTACGGAAAGAGTGTGGATACAGCCGTAAAGAAAGCAAAATGAACAATATGAAAAAGATACTCGCCGCCGCAGCCCTTTCCCTGCTGCTCGTCCCCGCACCGGCCCAGGACCGGGCCCCCAGGAAGGTGACCCGCGCCAATTATGCTCAGGCCGAAAGATTCTCGGCCAAGAACGTTGGCCAGATGGTCTATTCCACTTCGGTCGTCCCCCAATGGTTCAAGGATTCCGACCGCTTCTGGTATTCCTACAAGACTTCGGAGGGTACCGGGTACTGGCTCGTGGATCCGGCCAAGGGCACGAAGACGGCCATCTTCGACCTCCCGGAACTCGCCATGGAGATAAGCGGCATCGTAAAGGATCCGTTCGATGCCCAGCACCTTCCCCTGCAGGGGCTCCGCCTGAAAGATGACAAGGTATTCCTTTTCGAGGTCGCCAGCACCGCCGAGGAGCAGGACCCGGAAGACTCCACCAAGACCCGCAAGAAGACATTCCATTTCGAGTATGACTTCGCCACGAAGGCCCTCAGGGAAGTGGAGGAAGAAAAGCAGCTGTATCCCCGCTGGGCCAATGTCTGCCCCGACGGCACGATGGGAATATACGCCAAGGGGAGCAACCTCTTCTGGATGGACTCCACCAGCCTGCGCAAGGCGGCCAAGGACCCGAAGGACTCCACCATAGTCGAACATCGCATAACCTCCGACGGAGTGCGTCAGAACGGCTATGGCTACGGGAATTACAAGGGCGACACGACGGACGACCCCGAAGAGAGGCACATGCCGGGCGAACTTGTCTGGAGTCCGGACGGGAAGCATTTCGCGACATTCAAATGGGATGTCTCCCACCTCAAGGAGATGTGGGTCATACATTCCGTGAAGCAGCCGCGCCCCACCCTCGAGACATACAAATACCAGATGCCTGGCGAGGAAGGCTCGAAGGGGACCTTACTGGTGTTCGGGAAGGTTGACACCGCGTGGACGGCCCATACTGTAAAGACCTATGCCTTCAAGAGCCAGGACATGGGCTTCTTCGAAGCCGAACGCCTGCCGGAAGACGCGTATAAGAAATACTACTGCCACAAGTGGATGGGAGGGAACGACGGCTTCTACATGCAGCGCCTGAGCCGCGACCTCAAACGGCTCGACGTATGCTACGTGCCCGTCGGGGCCGATTCGGCGAGGACCGTCATCGAGGAGAGGTCCAACACCTATATCGAATACAGGAACCTTCGGGAGGTGAACGGCGACCTGCTCTTCTGGAGCGAGCGCAACGGCTGGGCCAACATATATCTCTACGGCAAGGACGGCACCCTCAAGCGCAATCTCACCGAAGGCCCGTGGCATGTCGAGGACGTTCTGGCCTGCGGGAGGGATTATCTGCTGGTGAGCGCGTGCGGCATCAACAAGGACGAGAATCCCTATCAGATGCATACCTGCAGGGTGCCGCTCTCCGGAGGCAAGCCCCGCCAGCTCGACATGGACGACATGGATGTGGCGGCTGTCCCAAGCCATGACGCCAGGTGGTTCGTGGCGAATTATTCGCGCGTGGACGCCAAGCCCGCCTCCGCTTTGTACGATGCCTCGGGGCGCAAGGTGATAGACCTCGAGGAAGCCGATTTCAGCAGCCTCTTCGCCGCAGGCTACAAGTTCCCCGAGCGCTTCAAGGTGAAGGCGGCAGACGGCATCACCGACCTCTACGGAGCCATCTACAAACCCTTCGACTTCGATTCCACCAGGGTTTATCCCGTATGCGACTATGTTTATCCGGGG
>CAJOQW010000193.1 GCA_905236955.1 uncultured Bacteroidales bacterium | reverse complement strand
CTTCATTCATAGAAAGCACGGTATCCTCCCTGAGGGACCGAATCGGCACCGACAAGGTCATCCTCGGCCTGTCCGGGGGTGTGGACTCCACCGTCGCCGCGGTACTGCTTAACAAGGCGATCGGGAACAACCTCAACTGCATATTCATAAACAACGGCCTCCTTCGCAAGAACGAGTTCGAAGATGTCCTGGCCTCATATAGGGACATGGGGCTCAACGTGACGGGAGCCGACGCATCGCGAGCCTTCCTCGACGCCCTTAAAGGCATAACCGATCCCGAAGCCAAGCGCAAGACGATAGGCAGGCTCTTCATCGAAACTTTCGATTCCTATGCCCGCAAGGCCCAAGGCGCCCGCTGGCTGGCACAGGGCACCATCTATCCCGACGTTATCGAGTCGGCCGGAATACCCGGCATCGCGTCCAAGATCAAGAGCCACCACAACGTGGGCGGTCTCCCCGAGAAGATGGACCTGAATATAGTGGAACCGTTACGCATGCTTTTCAAGGACGAGGTCCGCAGGGTGGGCCGCGCGCTGGGCATAAGCGAGAACCTCGTAGGCAGGCATCCTTTCCCCGGTCCGTCCCTTGCGATAAGGATAGTGGGAGAAGTTACCGAAGATAAGCTGGCCGTCCTCCGGGAAGCCGACGATATTTTCATCAAGGGCCTCAAGGCATACGACTGTACGGCGCTGGACCTCCCTTCTGCATCAGACCCCTTCCGGAAGGCAAAAACCCTTTACGAGGCCATCTGGCAGGCCGGAGTCATCCTCCTGCCCGTCCGTTCGGTGGGCGTCATGGGCGACGAGCGCACTTACAGCTCGGCGGTCGTGTTGAGAGCAGTGGTTTCCACCGACGCCATGACGGCGGACTGGTTCCATTTCCCCTACGATTTCCTTTCCGACGTCTCCAACGCAATCATCCGCAAGGTCCCGGGTATCAACCGGGTACTGTACGACATATCCAGCAAACCCCCCAGCACGATCGAATGGGAATAAACTCAATAAATCATTTTAATATAAACAAATGACAAAGCAAACTCAATCTCAGGCCATCTACGACGCCAGGGCCCTCGGGACCGGCAAGATGCTCACGCTGGGTCTCCAGCACATGTTCGCCATGTTCGGCGCCACCGTACTGGTGCCGGTAATCACCGGACTCTCCATGAGTGCGACCCTGCTCTTCGCAGGCCTCGGCACCCTCATCTTCCACCTTTGCACCAAGATGAAGGTCCCCGCATTCCTTGGCTCTTCGTTCGCGTTCCTCGGCGGTTATGCCACTGTGGTCCAGCTCGGCATGGCAGAGGGGCTCTCCCAGGCCCAGGCCCTGCCCTACGCTTGCATCGGTGTCTTCTGTGCAGGACTCATGTACTTCATCCTCGCAGGTCTATTCGCCGCTTTCGGCCCCAAGAAAGTCATGCGCTTCTTCCCGCCCATCGTCACGGGTCCCATCATCATCGCCATCGGCCTCACCCTTTCCGGCTCCGCCATACAGAACTGCACCCAGAACTGGTGGATAGCGCTCCTTGCTATCGCCATCATCATCGTCTGCAACATCTGGGGCAAGGGCATGGTAAAGATCATCCCCATCCTGCTGGGGGTAATCGGTTCATACGTCGTGGCGGCCTGCTTCGGCCTCTGCGACTTCACAGCTGTCAAGGAAGCAGCCTGGGTCGGTCTTCCCGTCAAGTGGCAGAACACCGGAATCGCCGTCTTGGGCAATCCCAACTGGAGCCTCATCCTGGCCGCCATCATCGCCATCCTCCCCATCTCCCTTGCGACCATGATGGAGCACATCGGCGACATGTGCGCAATCTCCTCGACCACCGGCATCAACTACCTCGAGGATCCCGGCCTGCACCGCACCCTCATGGGAGACGGTCTCGCAACCGCCCTCGCCTCGGTCTTCGGCGCACCCGCCAACACCACTTACGGCGAGAACACCGGCGTGCTCAACCTCACCAAGGTCTATGACCCAAGGGTGATCAGGATAGCCGCCGTCTTCGCCATCATACTCTCCTTCTGCCCCAAGTTCTCCGCAATCATCGCCTGCATGCCGGCAGCCACCATCGGAGGAGTTTCCCTCGTGCTCTACGGTATG
>CAJOQW010000192.1 GCA_905236955.1 uncultured Bacteroidales bacterium | reverse complement strand
CGCAGCCATACGGGAAGAGGCCGGCGCGGTGATAATCTGCGTGCCATTCCAGAAGCAGAACGATTCCAACGAAATAACCCCCGACACTTCCACTCCCCCGGTGGAAAGGGAAATAAGGATAGAAGCCGTCTCGAACCATATCCTCCGCGTCATGCTGGAGGCCGGCGCGGCAATCTCCCGCACCAGCCCCATGTTGGAACTGTCTCCGGAACTGAAGGCAATGCCCTTGCACGTGGAGCAGACGGGTACAAGTTGGCTGATAAAAGACAGTGAAGGAATCAAAAGGGCGGAAGTCGACTTGAAAGATCCGGCAATCGAATGGTGGAGCGACCTCCAGCCAGGTCCGAGGCCCACCATAAGGCTGACCCTTTGGCCGGACGGAAAGCACGAAGTGCCGTTCCAGGCCCTCGACTCCTTCTCTCCCGCAAGGCACGACGCGTTCGCTTTCGCCTACGCCGCCACCGACGGCAAAGTTGACCGCATGACCTGCTCTTTCGCCGCCTCCCACGACGAGTGCTTCGCCGGTACGGGCGAGCGTTTCACCAAGATGGACCTGAGCGGGCAGACCATGCAGCTGCGCAACCAGGACGGACAGGGCGTGAACAACCGCCGAACCTACAAGAGCATCCCATTCTACCTCTCATCCAAGGGATACGGCGTTTTCCTGCACACCACCGACTTCGCCAAGTTCAGCCTCGCCGACCATTCGAGGCGATCCGCACAGATCCTTGTCGAGGACGCCAGGCTCGACCTCTTCGTGATGGCAGACGACACTCCGGAACGGATCCTTTACCATTACAGGTCCCTTACCGGCTTCCCGGCCGTGCCGCCGCTGTGGAGTTACGGCATCTGGATGAGCCGTATGACCTATTTCTCGGCCGATGAAGTGGAAGGTATATGCAGGAGGCTGCGCGGGGAACACTGGCCCTGCGACGTGATACACCTCGACACCGGATGGTTCCGCACCGACTGGCTGTGCGAATGGAAATTCAACGACGAACGCTTCCCCGAACCGGAAAAATTCATCCGGAGGCTGCTCGACGACGGCTTCAAGGTAAGCCTCTGGCAACTGCCTTACATCTCATATGGTGCCGCCCAGTACAAGGAAGCGGTGGAGAATCATTATATCGGAAAGTCGGACAGGAAAATCGGCGGGGCCTCCAACTTCAGCTCCGAAGATTATGCCGGAACCATCGACTTCACCAACCCCGAAGCCACCGAGTGGTACAAGGGCCTGCTCAGGAACCTGCTGGATATGGGGGTCAAATGCATAAAGACCGATTTCGGCGAGGACATACATATGGATGCCGAATACAAGGGAATGAGTGCCAAGCAGTTGCGCAACCTCTATCCCCTCCTCTACCAGAAGGCTGCGGCCGAAGTCACAAAAGAAGTGACCGGGGACACGATCATATGGGCGCGTTCCTCATGGGCCGGAAGCCAGCGCTATCCGGTGCACTGGGGCGGAGACTCCGCCGGCAACTGGGAAGGCCTCGCGGGTTCGCTCAAGGGAGGCCTGCACCTGGGCCTGAGCGGATTCGCTTTCTGGAGCCACGACATCCCGGGCTTCCACTCCCTGCCCGACTTCATGAACTCCCCCATTCCGCAAGACCTCTATGTGCGCTGGACCCAGTTCGGAGTGTTCACATCCCATATGCGTTATCATGGTTCCCATCCCCGCGAACCCTGGCTTTTCCCTGAAGTGGCACCGATAGTCAAAGACTGGTGGAACCTGCGATACAGGCTCATCCCCTACATCGAGGAACAGGGCAGGAAATGCGCCCGCACCGGCTACCCGATGACCAGGGCCCTTCTCTTCCACCATCCCGACGACCCGTTCTGCTGGCACATCGACGACGAATACTATTTCGGAGACGATTTCCTGGTGGCCCCGGTGATGAACGCCGAGGGGGTAAGGGACATCTATCTGCCCGAAGGGAACTGGGTGGATTTCTTCACCCGTGAGGAATTCGCGGGAGGACGGCTGCTCAAAGGGGTGAAGACACCCCTGGAGAGGATGCCGGTATTCGTCAGGAAGGGGGCAGGAATCCCCATGTATCCTGATGCCGTCGACAGCACCGGCGACATGGATCTTTCAAAAACAACCACAGTAAAATACTGAAACCATGACTAACAGCGTAATTCACCTGGCCAACCTGGATATCTGGATAATCGTCCTGTATATCGTGGTGCTCTTCGGCATAGCCATCTGGGCCAGCTACGGCAAGAAAAACAAGACCGACAGCCTTTTCCTTGCGGGCAATTCCCTCGGCTGGCTGGCCATAGGCCTCACCATGTGGGGTACCAACGTAGGGCCTTCCATGCTGATCGCCAACGCCAGCAGCGGCTACGAAAGCGGCATGGTGGCCGGGAACTTCTCGTGGATGGCATTCCCGTTCATAATGCTGCTCGCCTTCGTCTTCGCCCCGAAATACATGGGGGCCGGAGTATCCACACTTCCCGAATATATCGGCAAGCGCTTCGGGCAGAGGACCCGCAGCTACATAGCCTGGTACACGATTGCCACTTCGCTCATCTCCTGGCTGGGACTCACCCTGTTCTCGGGAGGAGTGTTCATGGCCCAGATACTCGGCATGAAACTATGGTTGTGCATAGTGATACTGGTGGCAGTATCCGCCCTCTTCGCCATGGCGGGAGGGCTTAAGGCGATAGCATATACCAACGTTTTCCAGATGCTGCTGCTAATAGGCGTGGCCATCCTGCTGGTGGTGCTTTCGCTGGTGAAGACAGGGGGCGTGCAGGAGGTCGTATCGACGGTTCCACCGGACTATTGGAACATGTTCAAACCTCTGAGCGACAAGGACTTCCCCTGGCTGGCGCTGGTAATAGGATATCCCGTGATGGGCATCTGGTTCTGGTGCACCGACCAGTCCATGGTGCAGTCGGTGCTCGGGGCAAAGGATATAAACCAGGGCCGTATGGGCGCCAATTTCTGCGCGTGGCTCAAGGTCCTGGACATTCCACTGTTCATCCTTCCCGGCATACTCGCCTTCGTACTCCTGCCCAATCTGGGGAACTCCACCGACTCGTATCTCCAACTCGCCCAGTTCGTGCTTCCCAAGGGACTTCTCGGGCTCGTGGTGGTGGTGATGCTCGCCGCACTGATAAGCACCATAGGCTCGGCCCTCAATTCGCTCAGCACCATCTTCACCCTGGACATCATGCTCAAGGACAAGAACGAGGTGAGTCCGGAATACACCAAGAAACTGGGCCGCATTGTCGTGCTGGTAGGAGCCGTGGTCTCGGTAGGCCTGGCGATAGCCATCACTTTCATCCAGGGTCTGAGTTTCTTCAATGTCTTCCAGTCGGTGCTGAGTTTCATCGCACCGCCGATGGCGGTGACATTCCTTGCGGCTGCACTCTGGAAGAAGACATCCGCCCGGGCAGTCAACCTCGTGCTCACCGCCGGGACGGTACTCTCGATAGGAGTGGGCATACTGTATTACTGCGGACTCATATTCCCGGGAGTGCATTATATGTATATCTCGGTGGGACTGTTCCTGTTCCTTGCGCTCTTCACAATTGTTTTCTCGCTCCTGGACGGCAAGTCGGTCCCGGCACCTATGCAGGACTCCGCAACCCTGCTGAAGGTTTCCACCCCGGTGAAGGTGGCATGGACGCTGCTCGTAGTCGTAATGATAGTCCTTTACATGATATTCAACGGGCACTGACGTTATTTTGCGCAAAAGTTTCCCGAAAAAATTGCTTTTCTCGGGAAAAACAACCACCTTTGTAGTCCCTAACGATTCAGGGGCGTAGCTCAGCTGGTTCAGAGCGCTTCAGTCACATTGAAGAGGTCATCGGTTCGAATCCGATCGTCCCTACAAAACAAGCCCGACGCTTTTTTTGCGCCGGGCTTTTTCATACCCCAATATAAAAAAGAGACCGGCTGGGAATCCCCCCGGGCCGGTCTCCGTTCAAACCTAATATGATCAACTACTAATAACCAGGATTCTGATATTCTTCCTTGTTATCGATCTTATTGATCTCAGACATGGGTATCGGCCTCAGATAATGGACATTCTTGTTGAATGCGGTAATCTGGGTGTTGTGCCTGAGCTGGGTCTCGAAGGCGCGGAAACGCTTGAGGGTGGTCCAGCGGTTCCACTCGCCGCAGAGCTCACGGGCCTCTTCCTCCAGGAGGAAGGTGTCGTTCACCTGGGCAGCCGTGATGTTCATGCTGCCGTCGTGCTTGACGTTCGCCCTGTCGCGGATAACATTGATGCGGGATGCCGCATTGGCGTCGTTGCCCAACTTGTGCTCGATCTCTGCGGAGAGCAGATAGGTCTCGGCCAGACGGTAAACGATGCAGTCGGCCCAGGTGAAGGGCTTGCCGGGATTCGAACCGCCATACATGTAGATGTAGTCAGCCTTCTGAAGACTGGGGGCACGGGAAGCGATGGGAGCACCGGTGGCGTCGTAGTTGTCTTCGACATTGTAAACCGCATAACGTACGGCTTCCTTCTCGGCCTGGGTCCACGACTTCATGGGGATGAAGATGCAGGTGTCGCCAGTCGGAATCTTATAGGCGGGGTTGCCTATGCGGGAACTGCTGAGTCCATGGCGCTTGACATCCGCCTCGCTCCAAAGATAATCCCCGGTATTGTTGGTGAAATGATCGCGGAAGAAAGCCTTGTAACGTCCGTCGTTCTCGCCGTAAAGCTTGAGCAGGTACATGGTGGGAGCATAGTAGGCATTACCCTTGCCACGCGGCTCAACATCTACGTCACCGACTTTCGTAGCATAGCTTTGCTGGAGGCAATCCATGTAGAGACCGTCGGTGCTGTTGGCATTCCATGTGCACATGTGTTTCCAGCAGCGGTTGAAATAGTTGCCGCGCGGATTGAGGGCGGTGATGGAAGAATGGGGAACTATGAATATTGCTTCCTTGTTGTCTTTGTTGTTCTTGTCGGCGAACAAGTCTTTGATGTCGCTGTAAAGGCTGACACCAAGAGAGGCTGAGTTGTTGATAAGATAGTCTGCCGCAGCCTGGGCCTTCTTGAGGAGGTCCTGGCTCTCGGCCGCTGTAAGCGGAGTGGCTCCGGCCAGCCCGTCGGTGTAAGTGGAGTAGGTGAGGCAGGCCTTCGCATACAGATGGTAGGCGGCCGCCCTGGTCACGTGACCCCTGACTTCCTGCTTGACGGGAAGATACTTCATCGCGAACTCGAGGTCAGCGAGAATGACATCGTAAAAATCGTTCACGCTGCTCGAAGGAAGATTGATAAGCGCTTCCTCCAGCAAACCTGTGGGAAGATACTTCCCACCCCAGAACTCAACGATGTTGAAGAGGGCGTGGGCACGGAGATAATGGGCCTCGGCTACGAGGGCATTGACTGCCTCTTCGCTGGCACGCTGCACCTTTGATGCATAGGCTATGGCTCCATTGCAGGCGGAAAGGGTGCCGTAGAAACCGCTGTATGCTTCGGCAAGCTGACCATTGGATGCACCGAAGCTGGTATAGGTGGCAACCTGGCACCAGCCGTTGCTGCTGTTGGCGTTAACGTCCTTAGTGTATCCCCAAAGGTCGGTTCCACATTCGGAGAGGGGGACGAAAACATCTTCCGCCTGACCATAGACGATGCGGATGAAGTCGAAATAGCAGTCGTTCACCTTCTTCTCGAAGCCTGCGAGAGTGGTCCATTCGGAGTCGGCGGAAGCGGATGACGGGTTGTACTCTTCAAGCGAGCATCCGGCAAGGGAGAGCATTGCAACCGCCGCGATGAGTGTGTATATATACTTTTTCATGGTCGCTTGTCTTTAGAATGTGATGTTGATACCGAATATGACCTGCTTGGAAAGCGGCGTGTCATCGTCGTCGCCGCCCTTCTCCGGGTCGTAATCCTTGATGTACTTGCACTTGGTCCAGATGAGGGGATCGCTTGCGGTAACGTAAACCCTTGCGCCCTTGATGTTCACGCGGTCGAGAAGGCTGCCCGGGAAATTGTAGCCGAGGCTGGCGTTCTTGATCTTGATATAGGAGCCGTCGAACCAGTTGGCAAGACCGCGGAAGTCGTCATCTGCCTGGGCGTTAGGCGCAGGCCAGCGGCCGGTCTGGTTGGTCTCGGTCCAGTAGTCGATGATGGTGGGAATGGAGGAAATACCTCCCTGACGGTACCAACCGGTGACACCGTAGGACATCATCCAGCCCCAACGGGCCAGCATCTGCACACTCAGGTCGAAGTTGCCGATATTGAACGTGTTGGTGAAGCTCGCGGTCCAGTCGGGAGAAGCGTGGCCGATCACCTGGAGGTCGTTCTGGTTGAACTGATAGTCGACGTTTCCGTTTTCGTCCGGAACATCCTCAACCTTGACCTGGCCGGGGCTCCTGCCCCACTTGGCTGCCTCGGCCGCCTCGGCCGTGCCCCAAATGCCCAGATACTTGTAGGTGTAGAAGGTCTGGATGGGCTGGCCGGGAATCAGGTAGTAGGAACCGAACTCAAGGGGAGTCTCCTGGGTGGTCTTAATCACCTCTTCGTGGTTTCTCGCGAATGTGAGCGTCGAAGTCCAGGAGAAGTTCCTCCTCACGATGTTCTTGGTATTGAGGGTGATTTCGATACCCCTGTTGAGGGTCTCGCCCACATTCGCCCATGTCTTGAGGGCGCTCGAACCGTAACCGCCCTGTGCATAGGGAAGGTTCACCTCATAAAGGAGGCCGGTGGTGTGGGTGCGGTACCAGTCGAATTCAAGGTTGACGCGGTCGTTCCACATGCCGAGGTCGAGACCGACGTCCCAGGTATAGGATTTCTCCCAGCCCAGACCCTTGTTGGCGACAGTAAGGCTGTAGCCGCTATAGTTTGTACGGACGTCCTGCATACCATAGGCTCCGGTGCGGACCACGTCCTGCGTGGCGTAGGCGCTGGCACCGGCGTTGCCGGTGACACCGTAACTTGCACGCAGCTTGAGGTTGTTGACCTGCTGCACGCCGAACCAGGGCTCGTCGCTCACGCGCCAGCCGATGGAGCCGGCGGGGAACAGCGCCCACTTGTGACCTTCCGCAAGCACCGAAGCACCGTCATAACGCGCGCTCACCGAGGCCAGATACCTGCCGAGGTAGCTGTAGTTGATACGGCCGATGTAGGACATCATCTGGGTGCCGACGTAACTGGAACTAACCTGGGGAGTGCTGGTGCCGGCCGAAAGGTTATAGTACTGGTAGTTGTCGGAGTCGAAGCCGTTCGCGACGGCGGAAGACTCCTCATACTGGTTCTTCGTCCACTCCACAACGCCTGTCGCAGTAATGTCATGCGCATCGGCTATGGTTGTATTGTAGGTGAGGATGTTCTGCCACTTGTAATTGTAGGTGAAATAGTTCTGCGCCTTGGCCTGGATCCTTGCGTATTCCAATGCTGTGGCAGAGAGGGTACCGGAATAAAAACCGTTCTTGCGGTTGCTGAAATAGCCGCCGAGCACCGACTTGAACGAAAGCCCCTTGATGGGAGTGAGCTCGATATATGCCTGGGGGGACAGGGAGACGGTTTTCATGTTGTCCACATACATGCCGGGCTGGAGATCCGCGATAGGACTGAGCGTACTGGGGTCGCCTTCGATGGGATAGGGATTCACGTTGCCGAATTCATCGTACGGGACGCCGAGGGGGATCATGTGGAGCACCTGGTTCCAGGGACGGTTGTACTGGTTGTCCGCGTCGGAATACATGCCGTACAGGTTCAGGCCGAACTTCACTATGTCGTTAGCCTTGAAATCAACCTTGGCGCGGGCCGAATACCTCTTGAGGTCGTCGGTTTTCTGGATACCCTTGATGTCATAGTAACCTACAGACATGTAAGCGTCGATACGGTCGTTGGCATAGGCGCTGGAAATGTTGTAGTTGTTGGTCGTTCCGACGCGGGCGAGTTCTTCCGCCCAGTTCACCCACTGTCCTTTGTCGATCGCATTCTGGATGTAGCTCGGGAAGAGGTTCGAATCGTCGGTGTACATGCCGGCATTCTGCATGGCAAGGCGCCTGAAGTTGATGTATGCGTCGCCGGTAGTGGTTTCCGGGAACTTCACGATGCGGTTGACGCCGTGATAGGCATCGAGGTTGACCGAGAACTTGCCCTTCTGCGGGGTCTTCGTAGTGATGATGATTACACCATTGGCACCGGCAGATCCGTAAATGGCGGTGGAGGACGCATCCTTCAGGACCTCTACGGAAGCGATGTCGGCCGGGTTCAGTTCGCTGTACGAACCTTCCATGCCGTCGATGATGAACAACGGGGTGTTGCTGCCGTTGATGGAACGGTTGCCGCGAAGCACCATGCTGACGCCCTTGTTGACGTCACCGTTGGTACGGATGATGTCCAGACCCGCAACCTGGCCCTGGAGGGCCTCCATGACGTTGTAGGTCGGACGCTTTACGATGTCTTCGCTCTTTACCGAAGAAATGGCACCGGTGAGGTCGCGCTTGCGCATCGTACCGTAACCGATGACCACCAGCTCGTCGAGGGCTTCCTGGTCACTCGAAAGGGTGACGTTGACGACTCCACGCCCGGCAACGGGAACGGTGGCTGTCGTGTAACCCATAAGGGTGAAAGTCAGGGTTCCGTCGGAAGGCACATTGATGCTGTACCGTCCGTCGTCACCTGTCATGGAGTAAACCGTGTTGCTGCCCTGCAGCTGCACGACTGCGCCCGAAAGGGCCTCGCCGGTAATCGCATCGGTCACGGTTCCACCCACCTGGACATTCTGGGCAAATGCGGCCGCACATGCCAAGGTCGCCAGGATCATAAGAAAAAGTTTCTTCATGAATGTGGTAATGATTGGTTGATAATTATTATAATAGGTGATAATTTCGGTTGGTTTCGAATTATCTTTCTTTTAACTGTTTTGCAAATATAAAAAAAGTGCTTGACATTTCAAGCACTTTCATTGTTTTTTGGTTAACAACTATTTTAAAATGGCTCGAACATCATCCAGGGCGCCTCGCCCGGAGTGTCGATGTTCTCCTGATAACCCGCCATGATGGCGTTCCAGACGTCAACCCTTGGGTTGTCCTTGGTTGTGAGGGGGTCGAGTTCGGAGAGGCTGCACCCCTGTGGGAAAGAGATGACGAGCATCAGGCGGCGGCCGTCCCTGAACACCAGGACCTGCTCGTACCCGGCACGGGCGAACCCCTGTGCGACCTCGGGAAAAAGCTCCCCCTGGCGGGCATGGTAATCAAGGTATTCCGCCTGTTTGACCGGGTCTTCCACCATGTTGCAGGTCATCACCGCATGGGAGAGGAGTTTCTGCGGAGCCTCGCCGGTGGACTTTTCCCTGTTGAAGTTGTAGAAAGGATGCTCGAAGACGGTCACCATCGGCAGTTTCTCTTCAAGGAGGTCCGCAACCAGACGGTCTTTTTCGGAAGCTTTGACCATGAATATATACCTGTCCCCAGGGGCCTTTTGCACCGTGGAGGGAGCCATCTTCGCAGATAACGCCCTGACTGTTGCGGGGACATCCCCGCCCGGATAATCGGCCTCGACTATTACCACCTCGTCGCCCATGGCATTGAAACTTGCCGGTGTCTTGTTCGAGCAGGCGGCCGCCACCAGCAATGCGGCCACTGCCAAAAATATCCTGTTCATTTCCATATTGCATGTCTCCTTCACGCCGGATGCGCGGGTCATCGGTCATTCCTGTCTCTGGATGCCGAAACCGTTTTTGCAGCAGGTCTCCCGGAGAAGACAATCTTCACCACCTCGCAGGGGCCGCCGCGCTTCCCTTCCGGTACATCCAGGGTCAGCACTTTCTTTTTATACGTAAAGGGCACGGGAGTGCCGTCGGCAAGCAGAACCACCCTGAGCGGCTTCTTGTCCGCCTTCATCTCCAGATGGCCGTCCTTTCCCTTCAGGAAATGGGCATAGGTGACATCTCCCGAATCCTTCGGGGCTATGGTGAGCGGATGATTGGATATCTGCTCCCAGTCGGGATAATCGCTTGTCCCTATAACCGATTCGGCATTCACATCCATCCAGGCCTTGAGCTTCGCGCACTCGCGGTAGAAGGCGGGACGCATGCCGCCGTCGGGCTGGGGACCGATGTCGGGCAGATAGTTCCCGCCATAGGAACGGGCATAAACCAGGGCGGCTATGACGGAGTCGAAATCGCGGAACCGGGCGCCGGGGGAATATCCCCAGTGCCCGCTCCAGGGCTCGTTGTACTCCCACCACTCGCCGTGGGGATATGGCCGGCCTTCCTCCATGCGCTTGCGCCACGCCACCTCTTCGGTACGGAAGTCGCCGAAGGGGGCCTTGGCTCCGAACTCGGTGGTCTGCCCGAAGTTGACGTCAAAACCTTGGACCTCCCAGCGGGGATTCACCACCATGCCCGGCTGCAAGGCCCGCAGCCAGGAATGGAGGACATCGTGATGGGTATTGACGCCGGGCCAGCCGATACCGTCGAACCACAGCACGTCTATCTT
>CAJOQW010000191.1 GCA_905236955.1 uncultured Bacteroidales bacterium | reverse complement strand
GCCGCCCTTAAGGCCATATTCTCCCGCAGGGATTCCCTGTACAGCCAGATTTCCCGGGAGTGATAGTTGCCTTCCCTGCCTATCAGCGGCAGTACATAGTCGGTAGCGGTGTAACCTTCTACCACGAGCATCCCGGAGGCCGTGTCAAGATGAACCGAGAGAGTGTCCTTGACTTGTTCTTCTACCGGTATATTGGGAGTGGGCTCCGTTATGAGGGTCGCATCGGTGGCGTCGGTAGTCCAGTTGACCGGATTGATCGCGACCGCGCTGCTTTCCCACATGGCGTCCTCAGGCGATTCCACAGAGTTGTAGCATATGGTCACCCCGGTGTCGTCCGGTCCTTCGGCAGGCACTATCCTGGAAGATGCTTCGACTTCCCCCCGGGGGATACTGATACCGATGGCATAAGCCGCTATCAAGCGGGAGTAAGTATCGTCGTCCATCTCTTCCAGAAGATCCATCATTATCATTGCACCCTGGCTGAATCCGGCGAGGATGAACGGCCTCCCGTCATTGAATTCCCGGAGGTAATGGCGGAACGCCCTCCTGACATCGGCCGTGCAGACCGCCATCCTTTCGTCGAGAGTGCCTTCGTCCACGAAGCATTGAAGGGAGCACTGGCGGTAGTAGGGCGAATAGTAATTGAGTTCCCCGGCCACAAGCCTGTCAACGCCCGACATCTCCCCCAGCAGGGGCTGTCGCAGGCTGTCGCTGTAGGTGTCGGCGAAATGGCATACAGTCTTGCCGTCGGGAAGCATCCAGTCGCCGGTTTCTGTGGATATTATGTAGAAAATGTCGGCGGCGGCACCCCTGTCACTTATGTACCACTGCGTACTGTCGCGATAGTCGGGTTTTCGGGGAATAACAAGGCTCTCCCTGCAACATACCGACACGAGAGCGATGATTGCAAGGAGAGCTATGGCGAGTATCTTCTTCATCCAGGGATCGGATTCCTGTAAGCCTTGTTTCAGTGGAGCATAGGGGATTCGAACCCCTGACCTATAGATTGCGAACCTATCGCTCTACCAGCTGAGCTAATACCCCATCGGGACTGCAAATATAGGAAAAAAATTCACACTATCACCCAATGTATCCGAATACCGCTCCGCTCCATGCCACGGAACCAGGTCATCTGTCTTTTCGCAAACTGGTGGATGGCTGTGGAGAGCCCTGTGAAGAGTTCTCCTTCAGACAGGGCGCCCTGCAGGTAAAGTGTTACGAATTTATACTCAAGTCCGTAGCTTATGAGTACTTCCGGCGGAACAGCCTTGCCCTTGCAACCGGGATTGGTGCCGTCGAGGAGGCTGCGGACCTCTTCGATAAGGCCTTCTTCGAGGCGGGCCTTGAGGCGTGCGTCTATCTTGGCATTCCTCTCTTCGCGGCTCACGAGGGTGCCTATGAAAAAGGTCTTTTCGTACAGGTTCCCGCCCTCATTAGGGGCGGACAAGGGTTTTCTCGCCTCGAAATCGTAGCCTTCAGTGACTGCGCTGATATACAGGCCCGTGCCTCCGCACAGGATGGGAACCGCCCCTCGGGAGCGGATATCCTTGTATGCTTCCGCAAAGTCTTCGCAGAACCTGTGGACGTTATATTGCGTGCCGGGCTCGGATATGTCTGTCAGATGGAAAGGCACATCGCCGTATTCCGCCAGGTCCTTGCCGGTGCCTATGTCCATTCCGAGGTAAACCTGCCTGGAATCGGCCGAGATGATCTCTGGCATCGGTGTCGGGGATCCCGGTTTCGAAATGGCTTCCTGAAGCTCGTGTGCGAGTGCCACGGCATATCTTGTCTTGCCGGATGCCGTGGGCCCGAGGACGCAAACCAGGCCGACCGAGCCGGCGGCCAGTGAGGCGGCCAGAGCGGCGATGTCGATGACTTCCGGTTGCGGGAGTTCTGCGGGCATGGTTTTGCGGTATTTGGGCATAACTCTCAAAGTTAGATATTTTTCCTTAAATTTGCAGCCCCATGCAGAAGGCGAAGACTCATAAGGTGCAGGTCAGCAACAAGCGGGCGTCGTTCGACTACGAATTCCTCGAGGAGTACGACGCGGGGATAGTGCTTGCAGGCACCGAGATCAAGAGCCTCCGTAACGGCAAGGCTTCGCTGCAGGACGCCTATTGCTACTTTTCCGGAGGAGAACTCTACGTGAAGGGAATGAACATCGCCACCTACTTCTGGGGCAGCTGGAACAGCCATGAACCCGCCCGCGACCGCAAGCTTCTGCTCAATAAAAGGGAGCTGAGGCACCTCGCCCAGGCCGTAAAGCAAAAGGGCCTGACAATCATCGCTGTCCGCTGCTACATAGCCGAAAACGGTTTTGCGAAGATGCACATCGCCCTCGCCAAGGGCAAGAAGGAGTACGACAAGCGCGCATCCATAAAAGAAAAGGACATTCGTCGGGAAATGGAGCGCGAATAGGGTTGTATTTTCGAAAAATATTGTATATTTGCAGTCCCAATGGGGTATTAGCTCAGCTGGTAGAGCGCCTGCATGGCATGCAGGAGGTC
>CAJOQW010000190.1 GCA_905236955.1 uncultured Bacteroidales bacterium | reverse complement strand
CATCGAGCTGATGGCGAAGGACACCTCGCAGTTCAGCAAGCGCATCAACCAGAAAGAAGATATCAACGAGGACTTCCTCCTGGACATCAACCAACTCCAGGAAAACGAGATGATGGTACGCGAGAACATCGTGGACAAACAGCGCCTCATCACCAATATCCTCAAGAGCGACCGTTACCCCGACCGTCTGGAAGCCCGCCTGAACGTACTCCTGCAGGACATTTCATCCCTCATCAACCATACCAATTTCAATTTCGAAAGGCTCGAATACATGCAGGAGACCGTCGTCGGTCTTATCAACCTCGACCAGAACCGCATCATGAAGACGTTCACGCTCATCAGCGTGCTCCTTATGCCGGCCACCCTTATCGCCAGCTTCTACGGGATGAACGTCACCCTTCCTTTCGCCTCGTTCAAGCTCGCATGGCTGGGCATCCTGGTAATAATGGGGCTGATAGTCCTTGCCGTCATATACATCTTCCGCAAGAAGGACTTGTTCTGACAACCCGGTGCGCGGAGAACGCAAAAAGGGGGTGTCCGATTGACGGCCACCCCCTTCTATTTTATTATGTATCAGCGCGTCTATGCCTTGCCGTTGCTGCCGAGGACATCGACGATCTTGTGCATGTAGAGCTTCTTCATCTCGTCGCGGGCGGGGCTGAGGTACTTGCGGGGATCGAACTCTCCGGGCTTTTCGGCAAGCGTCTTGCGGATGGCGGCAGTCATCGCCAGGCGGCTGTCGGAGTCGATGTTGATCTTGCAGACAGCGCTCTTGGAAGCCTCGCGGAGCTGATCTTCGGGAATACCCACCGCGTCGGGCAGATGTCCGCCATACTCGTTGATGATATCGACATATTCCTGCGGGACGCTGGATGAGCCGTGGAGCACGATGGGGAAGCCGGGGAGCTTCTTCTCTATTTCGTGAAGCACGTTGAACGCGAGCGGCGGGGGGACCAGACGGCCGGTCTTCGGGTCGCGGGTGCACTGCTCGGGACGGAACTTGTAAGCGCCATGGCTGGTGCCCACGGAAATCGCGAGGGAATCGCAACCTGTTCTCTTCGAGAAGTCTATGACCTCTTCGGGACGGGTGTAATGGCTTTCTTCGGAAGAAACCTCATCTTCAACACCTGCGAGCACACCGAGTTCGGCCTCGACTGTGACATCGTATTTATGGGCATATTCCGCCACCTTGCGGGAAATCTCGATGTTCTCTTCGTAGGGCTTGCCGGAAGCGTCTATCATAACTGACGAGAAGCCGAAATCGACGCAACTCTTGCAGAGCTCGAAACTGTCGCCATGGTCGAGATGGAGACAGATCTGGGGATTCTCCCAGCCGAGTTCCTTGGCATACTCCACGGCACCCTGGGCCATGTATCGGAGAAGGGTCTGGTTGGCGTAGTTGCGCGCACCCTTGGAAACCTGAAGGATTACAGGGGACTTGGTTTCGGCGGCAGCCTGGATGATGGCCTGGAGCTGCTCCATGTTGTTGAAATTGAAGGCGGGAATAGCATAGCCGCCCTTTACGGCCTTGGCAAACATCTCACGGGTGTTGACAAGACCTAGCTCTTTGAAACTTACCATTTTTTATAGAATTAAAGTATAATAACGACTAACTCCGCAAATTTAACTATTTTTGCAGAAATACAGATGTAAACACTGCAATAAAAATGCCTGCCTGCAAGAAAAAAGCGAAAGGGAAAGCCCTTATATTCTCCGCCCCATCCGGCTCCGGAAAGAGCACGATAGTGCATCATATACTCGACACTTTCACCGGCATGGAATTTTCCGTCTCCGCTACTTCCCGCAATCCGCGCGGGGAGGAAAAGGACGGGGTGGATTACTATTTCCTTTCGGAAGAAAAATTCCGCGAACTGATCGACGCGGACGGTTTCGTGGAGCACGAGGAAGTATATCCCGGCCGCTTCTACGGTACCCTCAAGAGCGAGATCAAGCGCATCTGGGACGCAGGACATGCGGTGATTTTCGACGTTGACGTGAAGGGAGGGATAAACCTGAAGAAGTACTTCGGGAAGAACGCCCTTTCCATATTCATCCAGGCACCATCTATAGAAGTCCTGAGAGAGAGGCTCATAAAGAGGGGGACCGATTCGGAGGTAGACATCGAGAAACGCGTGGCCAAGGCCGCCGAGGAACTGACATATGCCCCGAAGTTCGACCATATCCTCGTCAACGACGACCTCCAGGCCGCTTTCGCAGAATCCGAAAGCATCGTTGAAGAATTCCTGGGCAGATGAACATCGCGGTCTATCCGGGTTCCTTCGATCCCCTTCACATAGGGCATCTGGCCATCATGGAATACCTTACCCGCGAGCAGGCGTTCGACTGGGTGTATCTGGTCATATCCCCGCAGAATCCTTTCAAAGACCCTTCAAAGGCCGCAAACGCGCTCAAGAGGTACGAAGATGCCATCGCGGCGGTCAAAAGGCACCCGGACCTGCACGTATGGGTGGATGACGTGGAACTCAACATCCCTCCGCCCAACTACACGATCAAGACCCTCGACGCCCTGAAGACCCGCGAACCTGATAATGAATTCACCCTGGTGATGGGTGCCGACAATCTGGCCGGCCTTCCGCACTGGCGTTGCTCGAGGCGGATACTCAGCGACTTCGACGTCGTGGTATATCCCCGCGAGGGATTCGACTCCACAGCACTCCTTGAAGAACTGCACGCACACTGCCGGCAGAAGCATATAGGCTGCCATATCCGTCTCATTGACGCACCCCTCGTGAACATTTCCTCCACATCCATCCGCAAGGCGGCTGCAAAGGGGGAAGATATCTCCAAGTGGCTCATGTAAATGGCTTATCTGGGTGAAATTATCTCCATCTGCGTAGCCTGCTCGTGGACGGTAGCCTCCCTCTGGAGCGAAATAAGCAGCAAACGCCTCGGCGTACAGGTGATGAATGCCTGGCGCATGGGACTTTCGGTGCTCATGTATGCGGTCATGTGCTGGATTTTCATGGGCAGGCCATATCCGGCATACGCAAGTCTTGGAACTTGGGGATGGCTCTCCCTCAGCGGCTTCATCGGATTCTTCCTCGGCGACCTGTGCCTGCTCGGCAGTTATGTGCTCATCGGAGCCAGGCTCGGGCAGCTCTTCCAGACCATAGCCCCGATCACGGCCGCCTTTTTCGGCTGGCTGATCCTGGGCCAGGAACTGGGTTGGAACAGCTTGATAGCCATCGCCGTCACCCTTACCGGTATAGGGATAACCATCCTCGGACACGGCAACGGCCGCAAAGTAACGCTGCAAATCCCCCTCAAGGGCGTCCTGCTGGGGGTAGGCGCTGCCGTGGGACAGGGCCTGGGACTGATTATCAGCGGCATAGGCCTGCAACGCTACACGGCCGAAGTCCCCGCTGACATACTGCCTCAGGTCGAAGCATTCATTCCCTTCAGTGCCAATATGATACGCTGCATTACCGGCTTTCTGGCCTGCTGGATCCTGGTGCTGGTGGCAAAGCCCAGACCAGGAATGTCCGCACTGCTTCACGACGCCAAGTCGGCCCGTGCCCTGGCCATAGTCGTCACTGCCGGCCCGGTGCTGGGAGTAGGTTTCTCGCTCATGGCGCTGCGCTATACCGCGGCCGGCATCGCCAGCACACTGCAGGCCCTCACACCTATCCTCCTGCTTATCCCCTCGCATTTCATGTTCGGCGAAAAAATAACACCACGGAGCGTTTTGGGCGCCGTGGTGTCGGTAGTGGGAGTATCGCTCTTCTTCCTGTTGTAGGAATTATTGCTCGTCCGGTTTTTCGTTGCCGTAGTCGGGTCCGGGACCGGCGTTACCGCCGTTTCCTCCCTGGGGCCCCTGCTGGCCGCCGAAAGGATTCCCTCCCTGGGGACCTTGCTGGCCACCCTGGGGGCCGCCCTGGTTCATGGCCTGCGACGCAGCATGCCAGGCTTCTTCAAGCTGCTTGGAGTAGCGGTCGATATCGGCCTCGTTCTGGTTCTTCACGGCATCCTTGAGGGGATTGAGCGCCGCCTCGATGGCGCTGCGCTTGTCGGCAGGAATCTTATCGCCGTAATCCTTGAGGTTCTTCTCGGTCTGGAAGCAGAGGGCGTCGGCGTTGTTTATCTTGTCCACGCGCTCCTTGGCATGCTTGTCGGCTTCTTCATTGGCCTTGGCCTCGTCGCGCATGCGGCGGATCTCGTCGTCGGACAGGCCGCTGGAAGCCTCGATGCGTATGCTCTGTTCCTTGCCCGTGGCCTTGTCCTTGG
Source organism: uncultured Bacteroidales bacterium (assembly GCA_905236955.1). Lineage (GTDB taxonomy): Bacteria > Bacteroidota > Bacteroidia > Bacteroidales > UBA932 > Cryptobacteroides. The sequence continues at coordinate 607 of CAJOQW010000190.1, read as the reverse complement.
CGGACACGCTGAGTATGCCGTTGGTGTCGATGTCGAAGGACACTTCGATCTGCGGGATGCCGCGTGGTGCCGGAGCGATGCCGTCGAGATGGAACACACCTATCTGCTTGTTATCCTTGGCCATCGGGCGCTCGCCCTGGAGGACGCGGATTTCAACTGAGGGCTGGTTGTCCGCCGCGGTGCTGAACACCTGGTCTTTGTGGACTGGGATGGTGGTGTTGCTCTCGATGAGCTTGGTCATCACGCCGCCAAGGGTCTCGATACCGAGAGAAAGCGGGGTGACATCGAGAAGGAGGACGTCCTTGACATCGCCTGCGAGGACACCGCCCTGGATGCTGGCGCCGATAGCCACGACTTCGTCGGGATTGACGCTGCGGTTGGGTTCCTTGCCGAAGAAGCCCTTGACGAGTTCCTGTATCTTGGGAATACGGGTGCTGCCGCCTACGAGCAGGACTTCGTCGATCTGGGAAGCGCTCAGGTGAGCGTCTTCGAGAGCCTTGCGGCAGGGCTCCATGGTGCGCTGGAAGAGATTGTCGCACAGGGCTTCGAACTTGGCGCGGGTCAAAGTTTTCACAAGATGCTTTGGCCCGGTTGCGTCCGCGGTGAT
>CAJOQW010000189.1 GCA_905236955.1 uncultured Bacteroidales bacterium | reverse complement strand
GAGCCGGTTTTCAACATGATTTCCGACCTCAGGAAAGAGCGTCGCTACGACGAGGTCATCTATATGTCCCCCGATGGCGAATTACTCGACCAGTCCATATCCAACGGACTCTCGCTGCTCGAGAACATAATAATCCTCTGCGGACATTACAAAGGCATCGACCACCGCATCCGCGAACATCTGGTAACGCGCGAAATATCCATCGGCAACTATGTCGTGAGCGGCGGAGAGATTCCCGCCGCCATCCTGGCCGACAGCCTGGTAAGGCTCCTCCCGGGAGCGCTGACCGACGAAACCAGCGCGCTGAGCGATTCCTTCCAGGACGGTCTTGTCTCCCCTCCCGTTTACACTCGTCCTGTCGAGTTCAACGGCTGGAGGGTTCCAGATGTCCTCCTCAGCGGAAACCCCAAACTCATACGCGCGTGGCAGGACGAACAGGCCCTCGAAAGGACCAGGGCCCTCCGCCCCGAAATGCTCGGAAAATAAGTATCCTCCCCCTCCGGACGACTGCCGGATGCATTTATGAACAGGAAAAACAATCTTTCAACAAGAGGGTTTTCTTTGTCTTAGTTTATAAAATTTTTTAATAACTAATATTGTTTGTCGAAATTTTTTATCATCCCTATTGACAATTAAAAAAGATTGTGTATCTTTGCACCAGAAATATGATACAACTACTTCTAACCAACAATAATTAACCTTCTATAAAGGTAATACACTACTAACTAACCGATATGGCCCGCTGTGAAGCGGGCCATATTCGATTATGCCTGCCATGACTCAGAAACGCAGGGTCAGGCTGCCCGTCGCGGTGAACCCGGCCATGGGCATGAAACCTATCTGGTAATAACGGTTGCCCTCGGGATGTCCCCCGCTCGCATAGAGTGCGGAATACACCCACCCGCCGGCTGCATAGCGGGCATTGAACACGTTGCCCAGGTTGCAACCGACCAACACTTCGCGCAAGAATCCCCTGGGCCGGAAAGAATACTTCAGTGAAAGGTCCGAGACGGAATAAGCCGGAAGCGACCTGTCGGCGTTCCCGGTATTGTCGAGATATTGCCTGTCAACGAATCCGGTATGCCAGACTGCGGAGAAAGCCCCGGCATGGAAGTCAAGGAAACCGTTGAGTATCACCGACGGCGAGAAGGCCAGCGTAGAGTTGTCGTAATGCACGGTCGCGTAACCGGTATCCCAGTCGTCCCAGTCCTCGACGACCTCGTCGAAGTCGAGGATACGGTTTTCGCTTATGGACGCGTTGCCTTCGAAAGTAAGCCAGGGGCATATATCCCAGCCCAAGCTCATCTCCACGCCCACACGGTAAGAATCCTTTATGTTGGTTGTCAGGGCCTCGCCTATGTCGCTGACCGCACCGGTCTGGACGAACTGGTCGGTATAGTCCATATAATAGAAGTTCTGGGAAAAGCGGAATCTCCCGCCTGTGAACTGGCTGCCCAGTTCGTAATCGAGAAGTTTCTCGGGCCTCGGATAGGCATATCCACCGTTGTCGGTGAAATTGTTGCGCTCGGGCTCACGGTGGCTGGCGGCCACGCTCGCATATGCCCTGAATCCCCCCTCCGTAAAGCTGATTCCGGCCTTGGGATTGAAGAAGTCGTAATGCTCGTCCACGTCGAGCTGCTGGTTCGAATAGGATCCGTCCGCATTCTCATAGAATTTGTCGTTGATGCCGCCGGTGCTGTAATCCACATGACGGTACTGCAGGTCGCCGAAGACATCCCAATGACCGCCGAAATGCCATGCAGCCTTCAAGAATCCGCTGTAGTCGCCCTTGGCTGCGTCGGAATCGTAGTAGGTGTATCTTCCGCCCGAAAGGAGTTTCCGTTCGAGTCCATCATCAGCGATATATGTCAGATACCCGAAGTGGTCACCCTTGAACCGTTGCAGGGCTACTCCGGCTATGACATCCAGTCCATCCATGCGGTAATTCAGGTTCCCGACCAGTCCGTATGTATTCTGGGACAGCCCTTTCCGGCGGACGAAATCGGTCCTCTTCACCTTCTTGCCGTCCGCCGCGGTGAAACTCTCTATCCCGAATTTAGACAATTTGTTGTCCGGGCGGAACTCGTCGTAATAGCCGTATCCATAAGTATAATGGAGGGCGCCGTTCGCCGTAAGGCGGTCCCCCAGGCGGCCGGCGACCGAAAAGATATTGTGGTCCTGCCAGAAATTGTCGGTTGTACGGGGCCATAAGGATCCGTCCTTCATCTTGTACCTGGCAGTCTGGTAATTCCCGGAGGCGTCCTTCACGAAATTGCCGTCATCATCGGTAAGAAGGTATTCGTAAAGGGAATTGAAACGGCCCAGCCCCCGCCCGTACATATCGGCGTAAGTCTTTATCCCCGTGGAGATTCCATACGTTCCGTCCATCAGGGACATGTCATTGTTCCCCGCCGTGGCCCCGTTCCATGCCTGGCCTGTGTTCTCGAAATTGCCTATGTTATGATACCGGATGATGTAGTCGCGTCCTATCCAGCTCAGGCCGGCATAATAGCTGCCCGAGGAACCGGAGGAGCCGTGCATGTATCCATCGGTATCCGTCCTGTAATATGCGAATTCCCCGGCCAGCCGGTTACATATGAGTCCCGTGGTGGCGGAAATCCCGGCATTGAAGGTGTTGTAACTGCCGTAAGACATGCTTAACTCGGCTCCGGAAGTATAAGAGGGAGCCTTGGTGGAAAGCGACACCGTGCCCCCGAACGCTCCGTCTCCGTTGGTGGATGTACCCACGCCCCTTTGGATCTGCGCGCTTCCCAAAAGGGCCCCGTAGCTGTTCATGTTGGCCCAGAATACGCACTGGTCCTCGGGAGAGTTCAGGGGGACGCCGTCCAGGGTCACGTTTATCCTCGAATCCCCGGCTCCGCGTATTCGCAGGTGGCTTGTTCCGGTGCCGAGGCCGTTCTCACCCCATCCCAATACGCCGGGGGTTCGGGAAAAAAGCATGGGAAGTTCCCTGCCGGTTGAGGAGAACTCCCTGAGTTCGGCCCTTTTGATATTCGCCACCGCGTAAGGGGCGTTCTTCTGGGCACGGACGCCGACTACAACCGACTCTGATAATTCTTCCACACGCGTGGTATCCTGCTGTCCGTAAGCAAAAGTGGAAACTGAAAGGCAGAAAGAGACTGCCGCTGAATAAAAAACCAAACCTCGCATAGTATAAGCTCATGCGGGGTTGCTCCGTTGCTCCCTTCGGAGGTACTAACCTCATCAGGTTCTAAGGGTTTGATCTCAGCCGGAACCCGGCACCCCCGCAAATTCAGCGGTAAAGTTAACATTTTTTTTGTAGAATAAACAAGAAGTTAGTACTTTTGCAGCCCGTATCAACTATCTTTTTTCTGAAATGAAATACGGGTTCGACAACGGGAAGTATCTCAAGATCCAAAGTGAACACATACGTGAGCGCATCGCCAGGTTCGGCGACAAGCTCTATATGGAATTCGGCGGCAAGCTCTTCGACGACTACCATGCCAGCCGGGTACTGCCGGGCTTCCAGCCGGACAGCAAACTCAAGATGCTGACACAACTGAAGGACGACACCGAAATAATAATCGTCATCAGCGCGGTCGACATTGAGAAAAACAAGGTCCGGGGCGACCTGGGCATCACGTACGACATGGATGTACTGCGCCTCCGCGACGAATTCATGGACCGCGGATTCGCCGTGAACTCGGTTGTCATAACCCACTACAACGGCCAGGGCAGCACTGATATCTACAGGGAGAAACTGGAGAAGAAGGGCATCAAGGTCTACTATCACCGCATCATCGAGGGTTACCCCGAAAACGTCGAGCTCATCGATTCCGAGGACGGCTTCGGCAAGAACGATTATGTGGTGACGAGCAAGCCCCTTGTAGTTGTCACGGCCCCGGGGCCCGGCAGCGGCAAGATGGCTGTGTGCCTGAGCCAGATCTACCAGGAATTCCAGCGGGGCACAAGGGCGGGCTATGCAAAGTTCGAGACCTTCCCGGTTTGGAACCTTCCCCTGAAGCACCCCGTGAACATGGCATACGAAGCCGCTACCGCCGACCTGGCCGACGTGAACATGATAGACCCGTTCCATCTGGAGGCATACGGCAAGACAGCCGTGAACTACAACCGCGATATCGAGATCTTCCCGGTTCTGGACGCCCTGTTCAAGGGCATCTACGGGGACAATCCCTACAAGTCCCCTACCGATATGGGTGTCAATATGGTCGGATTCTGCATTAGCGACGACGACGTCTGCTGCAACGCCTCCCGCGAAGAAATCATACGCCGCTACTACAAGGCACTCTGCAATCTGGCGGAGGAAAAGGGCAGCGAGGAGGAAGTCAACAAGCTGAGGCTGCTGCTGAAGCAGGCCAATCTGTCGACAGACTACCGCCGCGTGACAGTCGCCGCCAGGGCTCGCAAGGAGGTCAACGGCCATAACTGCACCGCCATGGAACTTCCGGACGGCACCGTTGTCACCGCCACCACCAGCGAACTGCTGGGGCCGAGTGCCGCGCTCATCCTCAACGCCACCAAACATCTCGCAGGTATCCCGCATGATACCAAACTCATCCCGCAGGAGATGATAGAGCCTATCCAGAAGACGAAAGTCAGTTATCTGCACGGGCACAATCCCCGCCTCCACACGGACGAGGTGCTGGTTGCACTCAGCATCCTGAGCGTAAACGACCATAATTGCAGGAAGGCCCTGGACATGCTGCCCTTGCTGAACGGATGCCAGATGCACTCCACCTCGATGCTGAGCGAGGTGGACATGAAGGTATTCAACAGGCTGGGAGTGGGTCTTACCTGCGATCCGGTAAAGAAGCACAAAGGTTAGGGTTTCACCAACTTGACCTCATAGAGCCTGGGCCAGTTCTTTCCCGTGAGGAATATCCGGCCCTTTCCGTCCACGGCTATCCCGTTGAGAACGTCGGTGTCAGGAGTGCGGAGATTCCCGGGCAGGAGTCCGCTGCAGTCTATGCGCGCATCCACCTCCCCTGTTTCAGGGTTTATAACCACGATGAGGTCGGTGGTGTAAACATTTGCCCAGATTTTCCCGTCTATCCATTCCAACTCGTTGAGATAGCGCAGATTACGGCCGTTCAGTTTGACGAAGATCGTACGCTGGAGTTTGAAATCCGGCGAAAGGACGTATATTTTGTTGGTGCCGTCCGACGCGTAGAGCCGCTCCCCGTCGGTAGTCAGCCCCCATCCTTCACGGGGATAACTCCAGGTGCGCTCATATTTGAGCGTGGCCGCATCGTAAACGAAGGCAACCTTGTTGGTCCATGTCAGGATGTAGAGCTTCCCGTCCAGCATCACCGACCCCTCCCCGAAATACTTGTCCGCAAAATCCATTTTTTTAATAACCCGTCCGGTTTGGAGGTCCACCCTGCGGAAGGAAGACTTCCCGTACTGGCCGGTGCTCTCGTACAAGGTGTCACCATGGAAAAAGAGCCCCTGGGTGTATGCATCGGGGTCGTGGGGGTACGATGCCACCACGGAGACCTTGTAATCTTTCACCCCGGCGGCGCAGGAAATGCAGGCCAGAAAGCCGAGGACAAAAACCGATCTAAGTTTCATACTCTCCGCAAAACTACTCATTTTCCGGCAAAATCACTACCTTTGCACACAAAAGGTGGAACGATCTGCCGCCCGCAAGGGAGGAAAGTCCGGACAGGACAGGGCACCCCGCTGCGGAAATCGCAGAAGGGAGTAATCTTTTGGAGGCCGTAACAGAGAATGACCGCCGGAAACGGCAAGGGTGAAAACGCGGGGCAAGAGCCCACGACCTTCGGCAGCGATGTCAAAGGGGTACGGCTCCGGGGCCTGCAAGACCAAATATACCGGCAGACGAGGGCGGCCCGCCCGATGCCGGGGGGTAGGTTGCGAAGATAAATGGCAGATTC
>CAJOQW010000188.1 GCA_905236955.1 uncultured Bacteroidales bacterium | reverse complement strand
CCCAAGTTCTCCGCAATCATCGCCTGCATGCCGGCAGCCACCATCGGAGGAGTTTCCCTCGTGCTCTACGGTATGATCTCCGCGGTCGGCGTACGCAACATCGTCGAGAACCAGGTGGACTTCAAGGCCTCCCGCAACGTCCTCATCGCCGCCCTCATCCTGGTGCTCGCCATCGGTATCAAATACGGTGCGAACGACGCCATCTCCCTGGGCTTCACATCCCTTTCCGGCCTCGCGGTAGCCGCCCTTGTGGGCGTCATCCTCAACGCCGTGCTGCCCGGCAAGGACTATGAATTCGGCGTGAACGCAAAGGGCGACACATCCGTCGATTTCGAAGTGAACAGAGTCGAAAGGAAAAATGAATAAAGATTTATTGCTCGGACATCTGAGGAGCATTCCCGATTTCCCGGTGAAAGGGGTGCTCTTCAGGGATATCACAACCTTGTACCAGGATCCCGTCTGTCTCCAGGAAATGGCGACGGCGATAGCATCCATCTACCTCGACAAAGGTATTACGAAGGTGGTGGGGATAGAATCCCGCGGCTTCATACTCGGGGCCGTCCTGGCCGACAGGCTGGGTGCCGGCTTCGTGCCCATACGCAAGCCCGGCAAACTTCCCTGGGACACCTATTCCGCAACCTACATGAAAGAATACGGCCCCGATTCGGTGGAGATCCACAAGGACGCCCTCGAACCGGGCGAAGTAGTCCTGATCCACGACGACCTCCTGGCCACCGGCGGCACCACCGCCGCGGCAGTTGAACTCGTGAAGAAATTCTCGCCCGAACGTATTTACGCCAACTTCGTGATAGAACTCTCCGGCGAATTCCCGGAAGCCCGAAAGGCCATACCTTCCGATGTGGAGATAAGCACTTTGCTCAAACTGTAAAACCTTATATATCAACTTCATAAATTACATTTTATGCAGCTCAGAAAAGCTATTGTCGCCTTAGCGGCACTTGCACTGGCTCAAGGAGCCTTTGCCCAGACCAACGTCCAGACCTTCTACGATTTCGGAAAGGACCGCAATTACGTGACCACCACCTTCGAGATGTTCAAGGGTGACAAGTTCGGTGACACCTTCTTCTTCATCGACCACTACTACACCACCGCCGCCCAGCGTCAGAACGGTCTGTCCAGCGCAATCAACGGAAGCTATTTCGAGATTGAACGCGGTATCAATTTCTGGCAAGACAGTTCCCTCAAGGACCTCAGCGGCCACCTAGAGTATGACGGCAGCACCTGGGGAGCCGGTATCTTCTGTATCGGAGCCAAGTATTTCTTCCACTCGGCCGACTTCAGCAAGACATTCACCGCAGCCCTCATGTATGACGCCCATATCGGCGTAGGCAAGGCAGACGTCCCCATCAAGTTCTCCGGAGTATGGGGCTTCAACGACATCTTCGGACTCAATGGCCTGGTATTCAAGGGATTCATTGATATCTGGGGCAACAACTCCCTGTTCGCTGACGGCAGCACCGCAAAGTTCAGCGTGCTCTCAGAACCCCAGCTCTGGCTCAACCTCGGCAGCGCCTTCGACAACCATCTGGACATCGGCGGCGAAATCGAGCTTTCCTACAATTTCGCCGGCAACAAGGGCTTCATGTGCAACCCCTGCGCAGGTATCCGCTGGACATTCTGATAAGGGTAGGACAGTTCTATGGCAAGCAACACATTCCTTGCAAAAGCCTTCGGATTCAAGGCTGGCGAAAATAATGTCCGCGCGGAAATAATAGCGGGCCTGACCACCTTCCTCACAATGGCCTACATCCTGGCCGTCAACCCCAGCATCTTCGGGGCCCTTGCCGGACAGGGAATGCCTACGGACGCCGTTTTCACCGCAACCGCACTGGCGGCCATCGTGGGAACGCTCTGCATGTCGGTCCTCGCCAAGAAGCCTTTCGGCCTTGCCCCCGGCATGGGCCTGAACGCCTTCTTCGTATATACGGTATGCCTCGGCATGGGTTACAGCTGGCAGTTCGCCCTGACGGCTGTGCTCCTCGAAGGCCTTATCTTCATAATCCTCTCGGTAACCAAGGTCCGTGAAGCGATAGCCAATGCCATCCCGGTCGGGCTCAAGAAGGCGATCGGTGTCGGCATCGGTCTGTACATAGCCTTCATCGGCCTCAAGAATGCCGGCATCGTGGTAAACAGCGAAGCCACTTCCGTCGCCCTCGGCGACCTCGGCAGCAAGACGAGCATCCTCGCCATCATAGGCCTTCTGATCACCTCGATCCTCGTGGTGCTCAAGGTCCGCGGCGGCATGCTCATCGGCATACTCGTCACCACCATCATCGGCATACCGATGGGCATCACCAAGTTCACCGGCGTGGTATCCACTCCCCCGTCACTCGCACCGATCTTCTGCCAGTTCGAATGGAGTCAGATATTCACCTGGGACATGCTGGTGGTTGTGTTCACTTTCCTGTTCATCGACATGTTCGACACCATAGGAACGGTCGTCGGCGTATCCGTCAAGTCGGGAATGGTGGACAAGGACGGCAAGGTTGACGGTATCGGAAAGATGCTCCTGGCCGACGCCATCGCCACCACGGCCGGCGCCTGCTTCGGCACCTCCACCACCACGACCTACATCGAAAGCGCATCCGGAGTGGCCGAAGGCGGCCGCACCGGTCTCACCTCTTTCACCATCGCCATCCTTTTCGTCGTAGCCCTCTTCTTCGCACCCCTGTTCCTCGCCATCCCCTCCGCCGCCACGGGTCCCGTACTCGTGATAGTCGGAGTCATGATGATGGCCCCTGTCAAGGAAATAGATTGGGAAGACTACTCCGAAGCCATACCCGCGTTCGTCACCATGCTGCTCATGCCGCTCGCATACAGCAT
>CAJOQW010000187.1 GCA_905236955.1 uncultured Bacteroidales bacterium | reverse complement strand
TCCCCGTGGGCACGGATGAGCACGGTGCTTCCTTCCGGTATATCCCCGAAGTCACCCATATCGATGGGGATGAGGCCCTTCGCTCCCAGACGGGAAAGCTCGGCCTCGTTGTGCACCATCTCCCCGAGGGAATAGAGCCTTGGGGAAGACTCCAGGAACTGTTCGGCCTTGCCAATAGCCCTTATGACTCCTCCGCAGAAGCCGGAATGGGAATCGATCTCTACTGTCATTATTCCAGTATGCCGAATTTGCCCTGAAGGAGGCCGCGCAGCCAGACTGTCTCTTCGTGGAGGGTCATGTCGGAATTGTCCATGACGTAAGCATCTTCCGCCCTGCGCAGGGGCGAAGTCTCGCGGTGGGAGTCGATATAGTCGCGTTCCGCAAGATTCCTGGCCACCTCGGCCAGATCGGCCACCTGGCCCTTTGCGACGAGCTCATCGTAACGGCGCTGCGCCCTTACTTCGGGTTTGGCGGTCATGAATATCTTCAGTTCGGCATTCGGGAAGACGGTCGTGCCTATGTCGCGGCCGTCCATGATCACCTTGCCTCCTTCGCTGAATGAATGCAGCCTCTCATCGACCCATGCCCTTACGTAAGGAATGGCAGAGATGGGGCTGACATGGCCCGATACCTCCATGGTGCGGATCTCCTTCTCGATGTTGCGCGGGCCCGTGAAAAGTTGCGTGCCCTCTTCGGAATGTTCGAAATGGAGTTCTAGCCCGGGCATGGCCGCAAGGAGCGCGTCTTCGTCGATAGAGCCTTCCGCGCCGATAAAGCCCTTTTCCATCGCGTAAAGGGTGACACCGCGATACATTGCGCCGGAATCGAGGTACAGGAATGCGAATTCTTTGGCTACGAGTTTGGCGAAGGTGCTCTTCCCCGTGGCGGAGTAGCCGTCCACTGCGATAATTATGTCAGGTACGTTCATAACATACAAATATAACAAACAAATTCGTATCTTCGCGCCATGATACTCAGCGGTAAACAACTTTCCGACAACATAAAGGCCTCGCTCGCGGAGCAGGTCTCGACTTTCCCGGAGAAATACGGCAGGGTGCCGGAACTCTCTGTAATACTGGTAGGTGACGACCAGGCCAGCGCCCGTTACGTACGCAACAAGGGCATTGCCTGTGAAAAGGTGGGCATCCGCAACCGTACGATAGTCCTCCCTGCCTCGGCCACCGAGGAAGAAGTCCTGCGCCGCATAGACTCCCTGAACAGGGACGAGGGTGTGGACGGCATCCTGGTACAACTTCCCCTCCCCGGGCACATTTCCGAGAACAAGGTCATAGAAGCCATCTCCCGCGAAAAGGACGTGGACGGTTTCCACCCCCTCAACGTGGCCTCGCTTTGGACCTCCCGCAGGAGCGACGGCTTCTGCGTCGCCTGCACCCCGGCCGGGGTCATGAAGATCCTTGAGGCCGCCGGAGTGGATCCCGACGGCAAAAGGGCGGTAATACTGGGACGCAGCAACATAGTGGGCCTGCCTGCCGCCAAACTCCTGCTCAACGCAGGGGCCACTGTCACCATCTGCCATTCACACACCAGGGATCTCGCAGGGATCACCCGCGAGGCCGACATCCTGGTGGCTGCGATAGGCAAACCCAGGTTCGTCACCGCGGACATGGTCAAGGACGGGGCGGCCGTCATCGACGTGGGCATAGACATAGACCCGGCTACGGGCAAGCTCTGCGGCGACGTCGACTTCGAGTCCGTCGAGCCGAAGGCATCGGTCATTACGCCGGTTCCCGGTGGCGTGGGGCCCATGACCATAGCCATGCTGATGGTCAACACCGTAGAATGTTTCCTGCGAAGGCAGGGTTGATTACCGGTATTCTTTCCCTTTTAGGAACACTTTCTCCACGAACGGGGTCTGGTGCAGATACGCCAGGCTTGCAGGAGTGTCGAATCCCGGTTTGGTGAGGATAAAGTTCGCCTGTTTTCCCTTGGCTATGGAACCGGCTATATCGTTCACTCCCATTGCATAAGCGCCGTTCAGGGTGACTGCGTTGAAAGCCTGTGCGGGAAGCATGCGCATGCAGATGCAGCCAAGGGCCATGACGAAGCGCATGTCCCCGGAAGGGGACGACCCGGGATTGTAGTCGCTGGCAAGGGCAACGCCCAGGCCGGCATCCATGAAAGCTTTCGCGTTGCCATAAGGTTCGCGCAGGAAAAACGAAGAACCCGGCAGCATGGTGGGCATGGTGGAGCTGCCCCCGAGGCATTTCATCTCCGCCTCCGTCGTGCGCTCGAGATGGTCGACGCTGAGTGCGCCGTGCCTCACCCCCGCCTGCACTCCCCCGCTCACATGAAGCTGGTTGGCATGCAGTTTCGGCACGAGACCGTACTTCGCTCCGGCATCCAGTATGCGGTCGGTGTCTTCCACCCCGAAGAAACCTTCTTCGCAGAACACATCGATGAAATCGGCCAGACCCTCCGCGGCCACTGCGGGGATCATCTCCCGGCAGACAAGCCGCACATAATCTTCCCGGGCCATTCCCCTTGCAACGGCATGAGCCCCCAGGAAAGTGGCCCTCACCTCTGCCGGGACGCTTTCCTTGATGCGTCTTATGACCCTCAGCATCTTGATTTCATCGGCGGTATTGAGCCCGTAACCGCTCTTTATCTCAATGGCACCCGTGCCCTTGAGCATCATCTCCCGGACACGCTCCATACTCTGCCGGAAGAGTTCATCTTCGGAGGTCTGGTGAAGAAGGTCGGCGGAATTCAGGATGCCCCCGCCCCTGGCGGCTATCTCGGCATATCCAAGCCCGCGGATCTTGTCCTCGAACTCCCTTTCGCGGCTCCCTGCATACACTATATGGGTATGTGAATCACAGAAAGAGGGCATGAGCATGGACCCGCCTGCGTCGATTTCCATGTCGGCTGCCGGAGGCATGCCCCCGGAACCGCCGAAGTCCCGGATCAAGCCGTCTTCGATCAGAAGCCAGGCATCCCCCAGGCAAGCGACCTCTCCCATGGCAGCACCCTCCTTCCTGGACGCTGTCGAGATTCCGGCCAGCAGGCCGATGTTGCGGATAAGCGTACGCACTATTTCTTTCTCATCCTTATTGTGTATGACTTCCCCGCCGGGATGCGGAGCTCCACGGCCTTGCCGTAACCGAAGTCCACATCTTTCGTCTTCCTGCCGTCGTTCATCTCCCATATGCCGTCCGCTGCGCGGCGGCCGAGCATGCGGGCCTTGACGGTGCGGCCGGAAACGTTGAAGAACTCCACGTCGAACCAGTCGTCCTTAAGATCGTAAGTGACGTTGATGGCGACCTGCTCCGCGAGTCCGGTGCCTCCGAAGTCCCATGCCACAAGGTTCCAGGGCAGATAATTGGCGCAGCACGGACCTCCGAGACGGGCATAGTCCCAGTCGGAGAAATAGTCGCGCACCCTGTCGATGTAGGGGCTGCCGTGGGTATTGTACCATTCGCGGTAGTCGTTGTTCCTCAGAAGCCTGCGGTAGGTGCTTACGAGTTCGTCCTTGTCCGGGGAAACGAACGGGGCGCGGGATACTTCAGCCGCACGCAGATAGCGTTCGTCGCCCGTCCATTTCCACAGGTAAGCCATCATCGAGCCGTAATACTTCTGCGGGAAGCGGTCTTCGTCGGTGAGGAAATTGATCTCCGACGGAAGCACTGTACTCCCGTCATCAGCGGTGACGGCATGTTCGAAGAGGGAATTGAAGAACTGAAGCGAGTACTGCTTCGAGAACTCGTCCCCGTAGCGCTCCGCGGCGAGCATCGGGGAAGACATGTGGAAATTGCCTCTCATGGAGTTCCATACCCACCATCCTCCGGTTGCGACCTTGTGGGCTCCCATGTAATCGCCGCGAAGATGCAGGTGGCCCTTGCCGTTGACGCCCAGATAGGTCTCGCGTACG
>CAJOQW010000186.1 GCA_905236955.1 uncultured Bacteroidales bacterium | reverse complement strand
TTCATTCAATTTGAAAGGTTTTGAATGAAATTGAAAACAAAGTCTTGACAGCTGGTAATTGGTGGGATATAATAAGGGCACAAGGACGGGATAGGGGTAGTTTCACCTTTTTGAAGGAGGAACAACCTGGAAGCCGTACCAGCGATGATGCCCGCCCGGTGGAAGCAAAGGAATAAACGACCGACTAGCGTGTCAGAAAGGGGTGGATGGAAGCATGAGGGGTAACAGCTCCCTCGCTGATAGCGAACAGCAGCAGATTATCCTGGCCGCTGCGTATGCAGGCAAGCGCGCCAGGGCTGTTGGAAAAATGATCTGCATGAAGTCCACGAACGTTCTCGAAAGGCATGGCTGTTTCGGGTGATCGTAGTGGCAACCCCGATGTGCTGACCGGCTCACGGCGTCCAAAGTAATAAAGCGGCGCGGCGGAGGAAGAGCGGGAGCATCAGAGCTGCTGGGCGGTTTGACCGAATGAACATGATGAGAGGATATTCCTCTGGCGCAAAAAGCAACGAGTACTGTGATCCGGGAGTAGTCGACCTGGATCTGTCCGGGAACACCCCGGTCAGCACGGTATCCGCGGAGAAACGGCCAAGAAAATTCTGCGCTCATCACATCCCCCATGGGGTGGTTAACCCCGCAAGAATCATGTGAACAGAAGAGCAGGATATATTGGCCGGATGGGAAACGAGCAGAAGGCGACCTCCCCATCTGCCCATACATCCCACCTCGACAAGGAGGACAGCATGGAATCTAAGACTGTTTTTATAAAGGATGCCGGCGCGAGGGTTACGCCGGGAGTTCAGGCAATCAGGATCGGCGACCTGCCGGGCGAAGCACCTTATGACCCCGATGTCTTCGGAGCCTTCCTGCGGAATATGAAGGGAACCAAATCCGCCAGGGAGTTCGCGGACGAAGCGGATCTGTCAGAATCGTTCGTCAGCAAAGCCGTCAGCGGACGGCAGATGAGCCGACCCTCGAAGAGAACGCTCCTGAAACTCCTGCGTGCAAAGACCGAAGAGCCGGTTGACCGGAGGGAGCTTGCGAAAGCCGCAGGCTATGAACAACTGGAACTCGAAGCAGACACAGGCGCGGATGCGGAGGACACTGAAAATGTCCACCCCCTGTCCGCAGCGGCGGTCATCACCAGATACTACGGAGAAGATCACTTCACTGCTATGTCTGAGCTGCAGAGGGCTCTCGCGGAACATGGTCTGAAGGGCGATATTTCAAGCTGCTTCTATCGCGAGCCTGGGTACTTTGAAATCACCGACATGACGACAGGCCAGGTGTACGTTGGGATCAACGCATACCTCAAGCGCACAGAGAATGGCGAAGAAGATACGGGGATCAAAATCGACGAGAACGCCGTGTTCTCCATCGCTTTCGCTGTAGGGTCTACATACAACCGGGTCATCATGTCGGAAGGGGCGAAGGACAAGATCGTATACATCCTGACGGATAACGAGCGGGTATACGAAGGGTGCCGGAGCGTCCTGCCGAAGGACAAGACCAAGGCAACGGTAGTCGTGTTGACGGATGACCATCAGGGATTCCGTAAAGAGGACGTCCTCAGCTATACGGAGAAGAAGCCGACCAGTCTTGTTGACTGAAGGCTGATCCGAAGGCCGGAAGACGCCTCCCTTACAACTGAATATAGGACAACTGAATATGGGAACCGAATACACGCTGCCCTGCCTTACGGGGCGGGACGAACCCAAACTATGAAATAAGGAGATTAAAACCATGCGTTACACGGCCAGCTGCTGTGCAACCGAGGGTTTTGATGAGAGAGTAGACCGTTATGACAACATCGTAGGAAAGGATCCCGGGGCTGTTGAAGCCAGACACCGGGTCGCGGATATGCTGGAATGTCTCCGCCAATCACTGGTGCGGTACCACGTTCCTCCGGACGTACTGAAGAAGCTCAACGATCTGGAAGACCTGGTCACCGAACTGGAGAGCAAAGACATCCTGGCGATTGCGGGCGCCGATACGGACGGAATCGCGCTTGCCATCAAGCTCGGACTGATGTACGAGGAATCCCAGGGAACCCCGCACGATCAGGACGAGAGGAGGGACTGAGCCAAGTGTACGATACAGACGCAGCCGACGCGGGTAACATAGCCGGCATACGGGACACAGACGCCCTGAACCTCCACAGCATCCTCCAACCTCTCTCTCTTCCTCGGGTCGCCCACCTTCTGGAGCCTCTACAGCATCCGCTGCAAGCTCCGAAGGTGTGGTCGCACACCAAGATGGAACGTGGAAATCATGGCAGACCGATACATTCACAAGGAGGTAATGATTTGATGGTAAACAAGGATAGTATATGCAGCAGAGGAATTTGTTCATTGATCTGACCATTGAGTTATAACCCCGAACAGCAGGAGGAACTAACATGACCAGGATATCTCAGATAATAGATGATCGACTATGAATTCAATGCATACAGAAAGAAGCTCGGCTCAGGATGATCGATGTTTGATGGATTGTTTTATGGCATCGTTGGGCCAACAGACGACCACCCCTACGGCGGTGGCGAGGCTTCAAGGGTGCAGAAAGGAGGTTACCCAGCCACATCGGGACTGAGACACGGCGGGATCAGAAAACAGGGATGTTTTT
>CAJOQW010000185.1 GCA_905236955.1 uncultured Bacteroidales bacterium | reverse complement strand
GAGGCCTGCGATAGACCTGGTACGCAATATCATTTCCGATACGGACCTTCCCGAGCATGGAATGGTGGCGTATTACAATGCGTATAATTCCGACAACAGCATCTATATCGTCGGCAGTCCCGATGCCTGCGCCAGGTTCAGGACGGAGTTCGGCGAATGCGACCGTTTCGACAATGTCGACGGAAGGAGGATCCCTGACGGACTGCCCGATTTCGCCGGAGAGGTGATCTGTACCATCAGGGACTTCGCAAACACACCATACAGGTTGCTCGCCGATTCCGGGAGGTCGGAACAGCTCCGCGAGGTCATGGTCCGCAACGTCCTGTCCACCATGAATGACGTTTGTTACATAAACAGGTACGACAAGACCGGTACGGCCACGAAACCGCTTTCCAAACTTGTGGTGATGGCCTCACCCTATGCCTGTGAATTCGGCAGGTTCGACCTGGATTCCCTTTTTTCCGCCCTCGACTGCGACCTTCAGGTGGTATATCCCGTCAAGGTGATGATGGACAAGGTCCTTGACGCCAACAAGGGGAATGTGGTGGTTGGAGTGATCCCCGATCCCGAAACCTTTTCATCCAGGGCACATGCCTCATATCTCTATGAGCAGGCCCGCGCCAGGGGACTTGCCGACTCGGAATGCATCGTGTTCCGTTCCGACTCCACATCCACCGAGCAGTTGCTGTCATTCCTCGACAACTACCTTGAATCGGGGCACAGCCGCCCGCTGAATGCGATCCTGGTAGGGGACAAGGATGTCGATACCGAAGTCATGCGCCAGACGCTGAATCGCATAACAAGTGCAAATAGCGAAGAATCCCTTTCCTACGGAAGGCTCATAGCTCCCGGCTGCCAGATACTCGACGTCGCGGAAACAGTCAGTGCCGAATGCGTGAGGATCATGCGAGAACGCAACCTGTTCAGCCATCGCATCGCATATCCGCGTTTCCTCGAGTTCCAGACAGTGGCCCTGGCGGACAGTTCCTTCGTACTCTGCCAGTACGACAACGTCAACCCCTTCCTATGAGATACAAGCTCACCGTAACTCCACAGGAAATAGAACGGCTTCCCCTCGTGGCCTTCGACGGAAAGATCCATGTCATAAACCATATGGGCCTGGATTTCGCCAGGGCCATATCGTATCTGAAGAACCAGGAAGTCATCGGCTTCGATACCGAGTCGAGGCCTGTCTTTTCGCCCGGGCAGCACAGCAACGGCGTAGCCCTTCTCCAACTTTCCGGCCCCGACGAGGCTTTCCTCTTCAGGGTGCAGAAGCTGGGCATGCGCAAGGCCCTTTGTGCGATCCTTGCCGATCCCGATATAATCAAGGTGGGGGCCGCATCCCATGACGATGTCCGTGGACTGCAGCGTATCCGGCCTTTTTCCGAAAACGGCTTCGTTGACCTGCAGAAGATAGTGTGGGAATACGGTATCCGTGACAAGAGCGTGAAGAAGATGGCGGCCATAATCCTTGGGGTGCGAATATCCAAGACCCAGCAGCTCAGCAACTGGGAGGCCGAGACCCTGAACGAGGCACAGCAGAAATATGCCGCCACCGATGCCTGGATATGCCGCGAGATGTACCTGAAACTCCGGAAGAGCAAGAAGCATCCGCTCAAACCCGAGGAACTGCTCCCTCCCGAGCAGCGTCCACACAAAGAACAGCACTAGCCGTTATTCTTCCGGCCTGTAGTGCTGGAGTTCCCAGGAATTCACTATGTTCTGCCAGATGGCATAGAGTCCGCCCGCGACGGATGTCACGGGGGTCATGAAATTGAGCCCCAGCCAGATGAGGAATCCGGTATTTTTCTGGCCAAGGGTCTGCCCCGAAGTAATCTCCTCGGCTTTGCCGTATCTGCGGGCTACCCGGCGGCCCGTTATGAACTGCAACAGGCAGCAGATAAGGGAAACCAGACCGATGAGCGAAGCCACCCAGAGGGCGGTGTGCGTGATGATAAGTGACTTGGTGGCGAGGGACAGTGCGAACACCAGGCTCACTCCCCATATATAGAAAGCGTAGTTGGTGACGCGTGCCAGCCATTTCTGGACCCCGGGAAGTGTGTATCGTATGATCCATGCCAGGGCGCATGGGAGCACCAAGATAGAGAATACCCTTTTCCCTATCATCCACAGCCTTTGCATATAAGTGATGTCGCTGGAAGGATGGACGAAGGGTATGATGACCGGAAGGAGCAGGGTGGCGAGCAGGTCGCTTAGGAGGAGATAGGCCATGGTCTGCTGGAGGCTGCCCCCGATCTTGGAGGTTATCACCCCGCATGCCGCGGCTGTGGGGCAGATGAAGCAGAGCATGGCGCATTCCACAAGCAGCCGTCCGTCCCCGCGGGGCATGGCGGTGCAGATGAATGCGGTGACAGTGAACAAGAGTGCCTGCACCATAAGGAGCCTTGCGTGCCAGCGGTGGAGCTTCAGGTCGGACGGAGCGGTGACATTGAACTGCAGGAACAGCATGAAGCCTACCAGCAGCGGCTGGCCCTCCTTCGCAACTGCGCTGTATCCTTTCTCGAGTCCTTTCAGGGCCGGTACGAAATAGACCAGCAAGTATATCGCCACTCCCAGGGTCATGGCTATCGCGAGCATCCATTTGCGGAGGAATGTCTCCACCCTATTCGACATACAGCAACAGGCCTTTAAGATATTCCCCTTCAGGATGGTAGATGTTGACGGCATGGTCCTGCGGCTGGTTGAGCCTGTCCATGATGCGGACCCTGCGCCCGGTCTGGGCCGAGGCGGAGAAGACGGCCTCCAGGAATGCCTGGCGGTCGACCACCTGCGAACAACTGAACGTAAAGACGAGTCCTCCCGGGGCCACGGCTTCGATGGCTGCGGCATTGAGCCTCTGATAGGCCCTGAGGGCCTTGTCCAGGGAACCGCGGTGCTTCGCGAAGGCGGGCGGGTCCACTATCATGAGGTCGTATCTGCCGGGGTCCACGGAAGAGAGGAACTCTTTGGCATCCATGCAGTATTCTTGATGGACCGAGGCGTCGAAACCGTTGAGTTCGAGGTTCTTGCCGGCAAACGCGATGGCTTTCGCGGAAGAGTCCACCGAATCCACCCTCATGGCACCGCCTCCGAGGGCATAGACCGAAAAACCTCCTGTATAGCAGAAAAGGTTGAGCACGTTGCGGCCTTTGGAGAAACGCTCCACGAGCGCCCTGTTCTCGCGCTGGTCGAGGAAGAAACCTGTCTTCTGGCCCTCTGCCCAGTCGACGAGGAACTTGTGTCCGTTCTCGCTCACCACATGTCCGCCTTCCACATAGTCAGGGGCCCTGAAAAGATATCCGTCCACGAGGTCGAGGCCGGCCTTGAAGGGGGCGGTACCGCTGCTCTTGTCATAGACGGCCTTGAGTTTCTTGCCGTAAACTTCCATGAGGGCTTCGCAGATGCGTGTGCGCGCCCTGAACATGCCCACGGAGTGGGCCTGCAATACGGCTACGCCGTCGTACCAGTCCACTATGAGCCCGGGGAGGCCGTCGCCTTCGCCATGCACCAGCCGATAACAATTGGTCCTGCGGGAACTTGTTAGCCCCACCGCAGTCCTGGCATCATACGCGGCCTGGATGGCATCGGCCCAGAATCCCGGAGCCTCGGGATCCCCTTCGAAAGACAAAATACGGACAGCTATGGACCCTATCTGCCAGTGTCCGCTGGCAAGGAAGTCTCCTTCGGCGGAATAAACCGCCACAAGGTCTCCTTCGGCTGGTTTGCCGATGACGTTGGCTATCGCCCCGGAAAACACCCAGGGATGGAACCGCCTGACGGATCCGTCACGGTGCGGTTTAAGATAAATTCTTGCCTGACTCATTTCCGGGGCAAAGATACAACTTTTCAGATATTCTGTCCAGGCCACACCTTGGTACGGCTGCAGTTCACCATGACGCCCAGGCCTCCGATCCCGATGCGGAATTCTCCTTCTTCAAGGCGCCACTTGCCATCTCGCCCGACGAATGCCATGTCTTTGGCGGGGACTTTGAATTCCACCAGCTTGCTCTCGCCGGGCTGGAGTTCGACCTTGGTGAAGGCCCTGAGGCGGCGGACGTCCGGAACAACGCTTGCGACTATGTCCGAGGTGTAGAGGAGGACGGACTCCTTGCCCGCCACGTTTCCCGTGTTCTTTATCATGACCTGCACGCCGATGATATCGTCGGCGGTGAACTCTTTCTTGTCCACGGTGAGACCGCCATACTCGAAAGTGGTGTAACTGAGGCCGTAGCCGAAAGGCCACTGGATGTGCATGG
>CAJOQW010000184.1 GCA_905236955.1 uncultured Bacteroidales bacterium | reverse complement strand
GACGGCTCGAGCGCATGCGCCCCATAGGGCAGGTCGATCAGTTTGTGTATCATGCTTCAAATATACTCATTTTTGATTTATAGGGGAATTTTAAGCATATTTGCACATTAAAAACCACAGGATATGAAGAAACTGTTGCCGGCATTGCTTTTTTCATGCTTGTTTTCTGTCAACGGATTTTCGCAGATTCTCCCCAGCGCCGATCCTGTTGCCGACTCCATCGCCTTCGCAAAGGTCCGTGCCCGGATGGATTCCATCCGCCAGTACCGGCCTACGGTAGGCCTCGTCCTCGCAGGAGGCGGAGCCCGCGGCCTGGCGCATCTGGGCGTGATAAAATATATGGAAGAGCTTGGTATTCCGGTCGATGTCGTTACGGGGACAAGCATGGGCGGCCTTGTCGGCGGCCTGTATGCCCTGGGTTACAAGCACGACCAGTTGGATTCCCTCGTGCGGGCCATCGAATGGCCGGTCATGATGTCGGACAACATCCCCAGCGCATATACGGGCTACAGGCTCCGGAAGTACCGCGACAAGTTCCTGGTGCGGATCCCTTTCCATTACGACGACGAGGATCTGCAGAACCGCCTCATCAAGGAGCGTATAGCGGACAAGATGGCGGCGGAGCAGGGCAACACTACCGCAGACATGCTGGGCGAGTCGATGGCCAAGATGGGACTCGGGATGCCGGACGGCTATCTGTATGGCCTGAATGTCAGGAATATGCTCAGCAGCGTGAGCGTCGGATATCAGGATGACATCAGTTTCGCAGACCTCCCCATCCCATACGCCTGCGTCGCAACGGACCTTTATTCCTTGGCACCCAAATACTGGACCGGCGGAAGCATCACGGACGCTCTCCGTTCCACCATGGCCATACCATTCTATTTCAGGGCTGTGCGCAAGGACGGCGAGGTCCTGCTGGACGGCGGCATGCGGAACAACTTCCCCGTTGACATCGCCAGGGCCATGGGGGCCGACATAATCATCGGCTCGGACATGTCCGTCCACCGCAAACTGGACGAGTTGAATTCCCCGACCGACTTCCTCATGCAGACCATCACCCTTCTGGCATCTTCCGCCATGGGACCGGCAATGGAAATGGTGGACCTCGATGTCCACCATGAATTGAACGGTTATAACATGCTGTCTTTCGACAGTGAGAGTGTAGATGATATCATCAACCAGGGTTACCGGAACGCGTTGGAGAACAAGGAAATGTTCGAATCTATCGCGGCGGCCGTCGCCGGAAGGAAAGAACCGGAGATCTCCCATCATGCACCGGCCGTGAACCTGGCCCAGCATAAGGTAAAGGTCAGTGAAGTTTCTTTCATCGGCATTTCCGATAAAGACCGTGACAATATCCTGGAAAAAAGCTGGTATGGGAGCGATTTCCCGTCCGACGGCATGTATGGCAGGGCCGACATCGAACGTCTGCTGAACAACCTGTACGGGACGAACGCCTTCGAATCGGTCACCTACCGCCTGCAAGGCGACAAGGAACCATACGTGCTTATATTCGACTGCCAGAAGGGTCAAGTGCACGATTTTGCCGTAAGCCTTAAGGCCGACACTGACGAAACCGTGTCGACCATCGTACACCTGGGACTGGGGACCCGCCGTCTTTCAGGCTCGCGCTATACGTTCGACCTCAAACTGGGCACGAATCCGGCCTTGACGATGGAATGGGCCTATAAGTTCAGCAGCTGGGTTCCCACCTTCGGAGCCTCTTTCCGCAACCGTCTCATGAATACTTCCTCAGGGTTCATGGACAACGTGGAAGACAAACTCTTTTCAAGTGCCTTAGACCTCTTTGTCGAAGATTCCAGGTTGCGTTTCGGATCGATGAGGGCCGGATTCACGGCAGAAATGGACCCCTACGAACATTATCTGAGCTATGGCGAAGAATGGATGGGATGGGATTGGAAAAGCTACTGGCTTTCCACATTCGCATCCCTCAAGCATGATAAGTTCAACGACGGTTATTTCCCCACACATGGCTACCGTCTTTCGATGGACGGACGCTATGTCTTCAAAGGATACTCCATCGACCTGGATCCGGGTTGCTATCATCCGGAAAATGACATTACGACCGAAGGAGGGGCAGTGCCCCGTTACTTCTCCATCCTCGGCAGCCTGCAGGCCGCATACTCGCCCCTGGACTGGCTTACGGTACTCCCCACCGTTTATGCCGGCTGGCGCACGCTTGACGAAAAGGACTATTACAATTCGAAGCACATAATTTCCGCCGGAGGCTTCATGCCCAACCGCTACGTCGAGATGCAGATTCCCTTCTTCGGCTTCCCGACCGGATATCGTAATCTTGCACGCACCACCGTGATGGGGCAGCTGGACCTCAGGTTCCGTTTCCTCAGGAAAAATTTCCTGACGGCCCGGAGCGGCATTATCGTAAGCGGATATAAATGGGCTGATCTCCCCTATATTTATCCTTATTACGCATTCGGGGCCGAATACGGCCGCCAGACCATCGTCGGTCCGTTCAAACTTGCGGCACAGTGGTGCAATATCGTCGGCTTCTCCCTTTTCGCCACCATAGGGTTTGATTTCTAACTTCCGGAAAAGATGCGTGTCCATTCCTTCATCCTGCGTATTTCAGTGACCTTGGCCGCAATGCTGGCGAGCATCGTACCCGCCCATTCCGTTGTTGCCGGCAGCGATTCCCTGGGCACCTTGACCAATATGCTGTCGGACCTGAAGCATGCCTATGTTTCGGCTGTCGGAGCCGATTCCGTCCTGACGATAGCACCACAGCACCAGGCCCGGCTTGCCGAAATGGTCAAGGCCGCCGACGAACTGACAGTGCGGTTGTACACCCAGCGGTCCTCCTTTTCCTTCGAGACCGCATTCGCGCTGGAAGCCATCTCCAACCTGCAGGACTCCTTCCGGGAGGAGGTGGTATTCGCCAACAGGTTCCTGTCGAATTCACGTGCCGGGCTCCGTCGATTCACGCTGTTGGACGAGAATATCCGGGACATGTACCTGTACCAGCCGCCCGACACCATCCTCCTTGCCGATTCCCTCCTGCTGGAGCTGCCCCGCCCGGTTCCGCTCGAAGAAGGGGATCCGGAAAAGAAAGCCCTCGTGGACAGTTGCCTGTATTATACCCAGGCCCTGACAGCCCTGTTCAAGGAATCGACAGCAACCGCCCTTCAGGACAGCCTGTACTATGCCGAAACGGAAAAACGCCTGAGGCAGGCATACGACTATGCCAGGGACAGCTATTCCGAAAGCCAGAGGAACCAATATTTCGGGAGCAACATGAACATCGTCAGCATCATCAAGCATTGGGACTCATACTCCCATTACGCGATCGACGACTTCCGGACCCGCTATTTCTCCGACTCGGCCCCGCTGTTCTCAAAGCCGGACGGAAAAAAGACGGAGACCCTCCACACATGGAAAGGAGGCTATGTCCTCAACTACGCCATACTTGCGCTTATCCTGCTTGTCTCCTCTTTCCTGCTGGCATGGCTTATCTCACTGCCGGTCACCCGATTCATCCGGCACGAGAAATTCCTGGCATTCAGGCCCGTATGGTCGGCCATCCTGGCCATCCTGATCTTTGCCATCGGCATGCTTTGCTTCCGGCGTAACGGGGACGGACCGTATTTCCGGATGGCCAACCAGCTGCTGAGCCAGTTCTCCTGGCTCACGCTTGCAATCCTCGTGTCATTACTGATCAGGATACAGCCAGGCCAGGCCAAAGCTTCCCGGAACATCTACATCCCGACATTGCTCCTGGCATTCCTGAGCATCCTGGCCCGTTCCTTCTTCTTCCCGGCCAGCATGGTCCCGATCGTATTTCCGCCGGTACTGCTGGTTTTCCTCATCTGGCAGGTGTTGACGAACATCCGCCACCGGAAGCAGGTAAGCCGGGCGGATTTCCGTTACATGTGGGTGTCCGCAGGCATCATGGCCGTCGTCGGCATCCTGTCCCTGGCCGGTTATTCCATGATCGGGGTGCTGATCCTGACTTTCTGGACCTTCCAGCTGGCGCTCCTGCATACGATCACCACACTGTATTACCTGATAAAGCTGTATTACGACAAAAGGGTGTCCGGCCGTAAAGCCCGGTATCATCAGGAGAATCCCTACATGCCCCTGGAAGACCCGAACGCATTCATCGAAGTGACCTGGATTTACGATCTCCTCAGGATGGTCGTGATACCGCTGATCACCCTCTTCTCCTTCCCGGTGAGCATCTTGCTGACATCGCATGCCTATCTTCTTTCCCTGGGCGGCAACGGCCTGATGCAGCACGTTTTCTTCAAGGACCCGAACCTGCAGCATCTGACCCTTTCCAACATACTCATCGTCATATCCCTATTCTTCATCTTCCGTTATCTGATTTATCTGATAAGGGCCGCCACCCGGGTGAACAAGCTGCGCCGGCTGATAGAGAAGAGCGGCCCCCTGGACGCCCCGCTCAAGGAGTCGGATGTGCATCTGACCCTCCCGAATACCATCTTCACCCTGTTGGGATGGCTGCTGTACCTGGTAATCGCCTTCTCGATCCT
>CAJOQW010000183.1 GCA_905236955.1 uncultured Bacteroidales bacterium | reverse complement strand
GAGCTGGCTGAGCTTGTCGTACAGGTCGATGGCCTCGTCGAGGAGGCTGTCCAGTTCTTTGTCCGCCACGCCCGGCTTCACGGTCGCGAAAACGGAGCAATCATCGAGAAACGCGCTGACCACGTATTCGATATCCTTCTTGAAACAACTTATTGAATATACGATTTACTGTCGCAAAACCCGCCCCATATAGGTTCCCCACCGCTGCTGGGATCTATCATTCGGCCTGGAAGGTCACGGTTGAGGACTTTAGGCCCGGCGATGTCACGGTGACACTGACGGTTCCCTTGCGGTCTGAGCCGACAATGCCCAGGCACATCCCTGCAAACGCCTTTCTCTCAGAAGCCTTGACGGAACTGAGGTCGGCCATGTTGCCGCTTTCCACTCCGATCAGATTTCCTCCATTGACGTCGAAGCGGATACCGTTCTCAGCGACAGGGCAAAGGTTGCCTTCAGCATCGAGGACCTCCACGGTCACGTGGGCGACGTCGCCCGGCTCAGCCTTGAAGGATGGACGATCGACCGTTGCACGAAGCTGGGCCGGGGCTCCCGCCGTGCGGATCACGTCTTCGTAAGTCTTGCCGTCACGCACGCCGACAGCCTTGATTTCGCCTCCTTGATACTCGACATCCCATACCACATGCAGGTCGCCGGTAGTCGCATAGTGCTTGCCCGTAGCATAGCGGTTCCATGCCACTGATACACCGCGGCGAGGGTATTCCGTCGATTTCCTGCCGTATGACTTGCCGTTGACGAAGAGTTCCACAGTCTCGCAGTTGGAGAAACATGCTACCTGGATAATCTCTCCTTCATGCCCCTCCCAGTTCCAGTGCGGAAGCAGGTGAACGACCGGCTCATCGCACCAGATGCTCTTGTAGAACCACCATCCATCCTTCTTGAAGCCGCAGTTGTCGAGGATGCCGGCATTGCTTCCGCGGCTGGGCCAGCGCGATTCCCCATAGTAGTCGATACCGGTCCACATAAAGTCTCCGATGACATAGTCATAGGCCGTAGTGAAACGCCAGCGATGTTCAACGTCGATCAGGTTGTTGCTTATGATATTCCTGGGATTGTAACGCCCGCGGGCTCCGCCAACGCCACCGGTTTCAGTACCGACCACCCTGCGCTCGGGGAATTCGGCCTTGTCGATGGAATAGTAAAGTTCCCTGCGCTCGCGCCAGCGGTCAGGATAATTGTATCCGACGATGTCATTCTCGAATGCTGCGAGGAATTCGGGAAGCGTGGGAGTGAGTGAAACGATCTGGTCATTACCCGTGGTCACAAGACGCGTGGGGTCGAGCCTGTGGCAGAAATCGATCATTTCCTTAGCCCTGCCGGCTCCCTCCGGGACGGTCTGGTCGATGATCTCGTTCCCGATGCTCCACATTACGATCGAAGGATGGTTGCGGTCCCTTGCGACCATTGCCTCAAGGTCGCGCAGGTGCCATTCATCAAATTGCAGGTGATAGTCAAAGTCGGTCTTCTGGATATTCCATATGTCGAATGCCTCGTCCATCACCAGCAGACCCATCTTGTCGCACAGGTCAAGGAATTCGGGGGCGGGAGCATTATGGGCCGTCCTGATGGCGTTGCAGCCGCCTTCCTTGAGAATCTCAAGGCGTCTTTCCCATACCCTCTCGGGAACCGCCGCACCGACTGCGCCTCCGTCATGATGGACATTGACTCCTTTCATTTTTATATGCTCGCCATTGAGGAAGAATCCCTTGTCGATATCGTATTCGATGGTCCTTATCCCGATGCTGTTCTCCACCAGATCCTTCTGTTTGCCCGCTACGATAATCTCGGAGCGAAGGGTATAGAGATATGGATCGTCCAACTTCCAGAGCCTTGCCCCGGAAACCTGGAGATGCTGCTCGACGTCCATTTTGCCTGAGGCGGGAAGGTCGATCTGCTGCTCTCCGGTTGCGACAACGGCACCGGACGCATCCAGGACGGTCTGGCGGACAGTCGCTTTCTGGCTTTTGGTTTCATCGTTCCTGACGGCGGAACTGATCTTGATTACGGCATTCCCTCCGTCGACTTTCCCGGTGTACCCGAATACGCCCCAGCGGTCGAAACGGGTCTTGGCCGTGGAGACGAGACGCACGTGCCTGTAAATGCCGGAGCCGCTGTACCAGCGGGAATTGGGCTGCATGGAGTTGTCAACCCTTACGGCAATTACATTGCCCTTTGCCTTGAGGTAGGGGGTGAGGTCATACGAGAAAGAGGAATAGCCGTAAGGCCATGTGCCAAGCTCGTGGCCGTTCAGCCATACGGTACTGTTCATGTATATACCGTCGAACTCTATCGAGTAGATTCTGCCCTTGCTGTAGCCGGCCACGTCAAAGGTCTTGCGGTACCAGCCGGTTCCCATCGGGAAATAGCCGACCCGGGGTCCCCCGGGGTTGGATTCGAGGTTCTCGCCCTCGATGCTCCAGTCGTGGGGAAGGTCAAGGAGCCTCCAGGAACGGTCATTGAACTGGGCGGCGAAAGCTCCGTCTGGGTCTGAGAGTGTGAAGCGCCATCCCTTGTCGAAATTGACGATGGAACGGCTTGTCTGGCCATAGGTCACGAATCCGAGAGCTAGTACCAGTGTCAGAACAGATATCAGCTTTTTCATAGCAACATGTAATTAATTGTGTTTATTTGCAATGAGTAAAAACAGTCAAGAAGCAGGGGTCCTGCATCATTCTTCATCGTCGGCGACGGGCGTGAAGTTGCCGCTGCCCTGCTGCATCAGGAAGCGGTACTCCATGCCCTCGGCAGCCTCGGGATCCCTGAGGATCGAGGCCACCTGCTCGTTGTGCGAGCGGCGCAGCAGGAAACTGACGTCGCGGAAGGCGGTGTCTGTTCCCAGCTGGAACATGGGTGCGTATTTGAATTCTGGACACATTATGATGTCTCTTAAATTCATATCTCTTGCGAATTAATTCGCCGCAAAAGATACAATTTTTTTTTACAATCTGCTTCTTCCTTTGCCTTCTCGGGGGGAAAAGCTTAAATTTGTTACAGCAAAAGCGACCCTCCCCGGGCCGCTTTTGTTGTATTCAAAGCCCCTCTTCCAGCGCCCTCCATGGCACACCCCCCGTCCAAGCGAATCTCATCAACGCCTCCTCCCTCTCCACCTTCACTCCGCTGCCG
>CAJOQW010000182.1 GCA_905236955.1 uncultured Bacteroidales bacterium | reverse complement strand
GTTCCTCCAACTCGAGCCGCAGGTTGTGCATCGGCGTCTCGGCATTGTCGAAGAGGATGATGCGGAGGACGTTGAAGGAGGCAATCTGGCGGCAGAGCCCGGAGCCGATGGAGCCGGCGGCGCCGGTCACGAGGACCACCTTGTCCTGCAGGGAGGCCTTGATTTCGTCGAGGGAAATCTTGATTTCGGAGCGGCCCAGCAGGTCTTCTATCCGGACTTCGCGCGCCCTTCCCTGCATCACTTTCCCGTCGATGACTTCGTCCACGGTCGGGATGATGAGGGTCTTGATGTGGTGGACGATGGCGAAGTTGATCAGTTCCTGGTTGCCCTGAGCGTCAGCTTCGGTCGTAAACATGATGCCGGTCATTCCCGTGCGCTCCTGAAGGTTGATGAGCCTGGAAACGTCGGTAATGGTATAGACCGGCTTGTCGGCGATCAGGCGCGTTGTATGGGTATCCGACTTCTTCGGAACCAGTTCCACGAAACCCACAATCTTGTAGTGGGGCGAATTCTGGAGCCGCGTGAGGGCGGCCACGGACTTGTCGCCGGTGCCATAGACCAGCACGCGCATGGCCGTATCCTCCATGAGACGCCGCTTATAGGCTTCATAAACGACTATCATCAGGAGGCGGACGCCGACCAGCAGCAGGAAAGCCAGCATCAAGTCCACCGCCAGCATCACAAGGATGACGCTGGGAAGACGGCCCAGGATGGCTACGGCTACCACGGTCATCAGCAATTCCTTGCCGAGCAGGGCCCCGAAGATGCGGATCAGGTCGCGCGGCGCGAAGTGGCGGATAATCATCCGGGACACCCGCGTCAGGAAGAACATCAGGGAGGCAAAGCACCCGGACCCCAGCAGCCAGATCAGGAGGAACCTTCCGCCGAACAGCGGGATGTCGAAGAACAGGTGGGTAAACAGCGCCACCAACAGCGAAGAAATGAGGCACAGGATCACATCCATCAGGAAAATGATCCTTGTGCTCAAATACTTCGACACGTACTTGTTGATGCCTTCGGAAAATCTGGACATCAGAGTAGCGGTATTGGTTCTACATCAAGCCGAGCGACCTGAGATACTTCGCGCTCTGGGCGACGCCGCCGAGGCGGGTCAGGCCGGCGCAAGGCTCATCCTGCTCGACGCAGAGCCACTGGGAGTTGCCGGCGATGGCAGCCTTGATGATCGGAATCATGTCAAGCTGGCCCATGTCGAGGGGACGGTACTCGAAGGAACCGCCTTCGTCCTTCATGGAATTGTCGGTCGTGATACCGATCAGGGCGTACGGGGCGGAGCTGAGCTTGCCCTCGAGGAAGTAGTTCTTCAGGTGGACCACCGGGATGCCCTTCGCATACTTGGTCAGGTACTCGGCCGGATCGTAACCCGCATAGCTGACCCAGCAGACGTCGATTTCGTTCTGGAGGTTCTGGCGGGAGTTGCTGGAGAAGATGTAGTCGTAGCCGATCTTTCCGTCAGGCAGTTTCACGAACTCGAAGTCGTGGTTGTGGTAGAGGAGCTGGAAGCCGGCGGCGCGGACTTTCGCACCGATCTCGCCGAGCTTCGCGACGGTCTTCTTGAACTGCTCAGGATCGACGCCCGGGCGGCTGGCCTCGTCCATATACGGGAAGACGATGTACTGGACGCCGAGGATGGTATTGTCGGCAATGACTTTGTCGATATCGTCAATCATCTCCTGGAAAGGAACGTGGTTCGAGAACGGGATCAGGCCGAGCTCGGTGCACCATGCCTTCACCTGGGTCACGGAGTTGCCGTAGTATTCACCGTAGAATTCGACACCGGCGTAACCCATCTCGCGGATAGCCTTCAGGGTGCCGTAGAAATCTTTCTCGAGGTCGGTACGGACGCTGTAGAGCTGGACGCCGACGGGAAGGATCTTATCAAAAGCAGGAGCGGCCTGATTGTCTTTTTTACCGCAGCAGGAAGAGAAACTGAAAGCTGCAATTCCCATAGCCAGGACAAGAATAAGTAGTTTTTTCATAATGATATTTGATTTTTAATTTGTTTCGTAGTTCACAAAAGTAGTAATAATTCGGAACTTTTCCAATTAAAACGTTTTTAGTAATAAACGATTTCCCGGGTCACCTCGGTAACGCTGCGGTTTCCGTCCAGGATAGCCGTCGTGTCCTCCTTGCGGGAAATCCAGTTGCCGTGGGAATCGTATTTATAATCCGTGTAGTAATAGTCGAACTGCCTGCCGTCATTGAACACATCGAAAGACATGTGGATCAGTTCGTCGTGCTCGCCGAATTCCTTCTTGCGCCAGTAATCGGCCAGATAACCGCCGACATAACCCTCCACGTGCTGGAAGCTCTTGAAGTCCAGGGTACGCTTGTTCTCATACCATTCACATTTGTCCACGCGGTAGGGGCCGTCCCAGGTATAGGTGGTTTCCTCTACGGCACTCTCCCAGGTCAGGGGCATCCCGTTGGCCTGCCAGGTCATGGCCGTGATGCCGCCGTCGCTGGAATAAGGGTAGCCGCCGGCATAAGTCCAATGGAAAGTCCCCTCGTATTCACCGAATTCGGAAGGCTGGTTGCTGTTGAACTTGTCGGCCAGATAGGAATGTTCCTTTACGGTCAGGTTCCCTTCCTCGTCGAACTCAAAGGTTCTGTCCATCACGGACGTGTACTGGATGATGTTCAGCGATTCCGTATGGATGGCGGACACTCCCATCATGATGTCTTCCCCTTCGATAATGGCGCTGTGTTCCTGGCTGAGCCGGCCGTGATACAGATAGCGGTCCAGCACGACGATCTTCCCGGGATTGCCATAGGAATACGTGGTCACTTCCTCGACGGTGGACGCATCATCTGCGGCGACAACCGTTTTCTTGATACGGTTTCCGTCCGAATCATATTCGAAGGTCGTCAAATAGTTCAGTTCACCGTCACTGTCATAGTCTTTTATCTTCAGCAGATGGCCGGCCTGGTCATATTCATACTGGACATAGGAAGCATACGCACTGACATGCCACTGCTTGACCGGGCCGCGCAGACCGGCCTTTTCCCGGTCCGTACGCTCCCAGAATGGCGTATCGTACCAGCTCTCGGGAGTGAAGTCCGGAGTTACGGTACCCTGTCCGCCTCCCGGATTGTCATTCGTACCGCCGGGGTTGTTGTTCCCGCCACCGGGATTCTGCGAAGTCCCCTGCCCGTGGTTCGCGGGCTCCTCGGGCGCCGGTCCGGCACACGCGCCAATCAGCGCCAGGGCCAGGATGCAGCAAGTCAGCTTTCTCATATCTGATCGTATCTGTTACCGTAATCTCTCCTCAGAGGTCCACCGACCTCCAATCCCAAAAATAATCAATAATTTACATTATCCAAGGGCCAAGTTTTTTATATCAGTTTTTGCCGATATCGGCAAGAAACACTATATTTGTAATTGTTATGAACATGAAGATAGCCGATAAAGATGGAATACATATCTGTCTGTCAATTCGCTAAGGAGCATGATCTCTCTGAACGCACTGTCAGGCAATGGTGCGCTTCCGGGAAGATTAACGGGGTGGTTCTTGTAGGAAAGACCTGGAACATTCCTGCCGACGCCCCATTGCCACGAAAAGGCAAAGCCAAAACGACTCCCCTGCTTAAAAGACTCCGTGAGGAAAAGGAAGGCAATATCAGCGGCGGTATCTATCATCGTACCCAGATTGACCTCACGTATAACTCCAACCATATAGAGGGGAGCCGCCTGACACACGAACAGACTCGTTTTATCTTCGAGACTAATACAATCGGCATTACGGATGAAAGTATCAATGTCGATGATATCGTCGAGACCACCAATCACTTCCGTTGCATTGACCTTATCATAGACCGGGCAGAGGATAAACTCTCGGAGCCCTTAATTAAGGAGATTCACAGGATACTTAAAACAGGGACCTCCGACAGCCGCAAATCATGGTTCAATGTCGGAGACTATAAGAAGTTGCCTAATGAGGTCGGCGGGAATGCCACCTGCCCTCCGGAAGAGGTCCATACAAGGATGAAAGCTCTTCTCTCTGCATACAACGCAAAGCCTGTCAAGACATTGGAGGACATTATCGACCTTCACCAAAAGTTTGAGGCCATCCATCCGTTTCAGGACGGAAACGGCAGAGTCGGAAGACTGGTCATGTTTAAGGAATGTCTGGCCGGCGGAATAGTACCGTTTATCATTACCGAAGAACTGAAACTCTTCTATTACAGAGGGCTTAGGGAGTGGGGACACATGAATGGCTATCTCACGGATACATGCCTTTCTGCGCAAGACAACTATAAAGCGTTACTTGATTATTTCAAGGTCTCTTATAATGGTCGACACCTTGCCCGGCAGTTTTAGGGATAATGGGCTCCTGTAGCTCTCCAGGCCCGTTTTCGGAAAACACAGCGGGCAAGGTCCCGGCACTTTTATTAGACCTTGCCCAAATACATAGGGGACCTTGCCCGATCGCATCCGGGACATCGCCCATAGGCGGCCGGAAGGGGGCGGGTGGCGGGGTATGAATAAAGAAGTCCGCTTTTAGAGCGGCCGCAGGCCGCGTGGGCGCCGTCAGGCGCCGCGGCGGAGCGTCAGCGAGATGTCGCGAGACATCGAAGCAGCGGAGCCGCCCGGGTTCTGCGAAGCGCAGCGGAGCAGGTTCCGGCATTCCCCCTGAAAGGGGGATGTCGCAGAGCGACAGGGGGTTGTGAGGACGGAGTCCCTTCACCCGGGGCACGCGAAAGCCTGGCCGGAAAGGCCAGGCTTCATCGCGTGCGGGTGAAGGGACTCGAACCCATACGCATCACTGCACCAGATCCTAAGTCTGGCTTGGCTACCAATTACAACACACCCGCGGGACTGCAAATATAAGCATTATTTCATTCATTCAGTCAGTCGAATAGGGCCTCGATCTCCGCTTCGAGCTCGGCGGTCTGGAGGTCCGTCTCCAGCTCGATGATCTGGGCCTCAAGTTCCATCTGCTCCTCGAAGGTAAGGTCTTCCCCGCCGTCATCCGACTCGTTGAGCTGCTCGCGGCGGTAGGCGTTCTCCCGCATCGCGCGGTCCACGCCCTTCGTGAAGATATCCCTGATGGAGGAGGCCAGGTTCAGTTGCATCGCGTCCAGCGACTCGTCGAAGACGGGGAGCTGGCGGTTGCGGTACTGCGCACGGCCGAGGCGGAAACGCCAGTCGGCGAAATCCTTGCCGAAGAAGT
>CAJOQW010000181.1 GCA_905236955.1 uncultured Bacteroidales bacterium | reverse complement strand
ATGTTTTCGGCGAATTGGGATACAACGGTATCTTTACCTCCGACGACATCGTAAAGTCCGGCTTCCATGATATTTCACTGGGCGGAAGGATCGCCTCCAACGACCCAGGGCTCAAGATGCCGTACGGATTCAAGGCGGGACTGGCATATGCGACGGATCGTTTCAGTACACCCGGATGGGACCCGCTCGGCGAATTCAGCTATCTGATCGACGGCACGGTCAGCCCCGAACTTGCGGAAGTTTTCGACCTTGCGATAGACGTTCATACCCAGGGTAGTTTCTATTCGCGCAGGTTCGCCCCCCTGCTGCTCTCTTGGCTTGCGCCAAAGGCGGTGTTCGAATGGGACGCCCTCCGGCTTGCCGCCGGGGTGAAGGTTTGCATCGGCGGCGGTTTCGGCCTCTATCCCGACGTTATGGCGAATTACCGGATAGCCGGCGGCCTGGTAGACGTATATGCCGGAGTTTCCGGCGGCAGGAACGCCTTCGATTATTCATCCATAAAGACTGCGAACCATTGGGTCAATCCCGATTACTTCCCCTCTGACGAAACGGCTTCGATCGACGCCATGAAAGTGTCGGTGGAAAGGATCAATGCCCGCATCGGTTTCAGGGGGAGTGTGGCAGGGCGCTTCCAATATGATGTTTGCGGTGGCTGGGCTTCATATGCCAATGCGGTCATGGATGCACTGGGAGTCTCCCAGGATTTCTCCGTCGCGGGCAAGATGTATGTGCCGGGCATCGAGTATGCGGATTACAACGCCGCCTATGTGAAAATGGACGCCGACTGGGTAAGCGACAACCTCGATGTGAGTTCAGATGTCCTCTTCAGGAAGTCCAACATAACGGCGAACGATACATACCTTGGCATACCGGCGCTCCAGGGAACGCTCTCGGCGATCTATAACTGGAACCGCAGGGTTTTCGCAGGTGTCCGTGCGAAAGGACAGACGGGCCGTCCTTCCACGGTCTGGGACGATAAGGGATTCCTCGATCTCGGCCTTTATGGGGAATATGCCCTGATGCCGGAACTTTCAGTGTGGCTTCAGGCAGGGAATCTCCTCAATTCCGACATCGCCCTTTCTCCCACCCATATCCCGGGCGGAGATGGCCTCAAGTTGCATTTCACGGGCGGAATCTGCCTTAGATTGAGATAAAATCAGTATATTTGCAAGATTTATAAAGACCGAAACAATACATGTTAGAGAAAGACAAAATGATCGAGGCGGAAGAGCAGTATTCCGCGAACAGCATACAGGTTCTGGAAGGGCTCGAGGCCGTGCGCAAGAGGCCGTCGATGTATATCGGCGACATTTCCGTGAGGGGTCTTCACCATCTTGTCTACGAGGTGGTCGACAACAGCATTGACGAAGCCATGGGCGGCTTCTGCGACAAGATAGACGTCGAGATACTGGAAGACAACTCCATAAGGGTTCGCGACAACGGCCGCGGCATCCCTACCGGCATCAATGAAAAGGAAGGACGCAGCGCCCTCGAGGTCGTCATGACCATCCTCCATGCTGGAGGCAAATTCAGCAAGAACAACTATAAGGTCAGCGGAGGCCTGCACGGCGTGGGTGTGTCCTGCGTCAACGCCTTATCCGACCTCCTCATAGCCGAGGTGCACCGCGAAGGCAAGGTCTTCCAGCAGAAATACTCCATGGGCAAGCCTATCAGTCCGGTCGAAGAAATCGGCACCTGTTCCGATACCGGTACCATCATCACCTTTCATCCCGACGCTACCATCTTCACCCAGACCACGGTCTACAATTATGACACCCTCGCCAACCGTCTCCGCGAACTGGCATACCTGAACAAGGGAATCCACATCTCGCTTACGGACCACCGCGAACAGGTCGATGAAATGGTGGCGGACGAAAACGGGGACATGAAAACCACCGGAAGGAAGGTGGACAAGAGAAGCGTCTTCTTCAGCGAGGCCGGCCTCAGGGAATTCATCGACTACCTGGATGCAGGAGCCCAGAAGCTCATTCCCGAGCCTATCTGCGTCGAGTCCGACAAGATCATCCCCATCGACATAGCCATGCAGTACAATACCGGCTATACCGAAAAGATATATTCCTACGTCAACAACATCAATACCATAGAAGGCGGCACCCACCTGCAGGGCTTCAAGATGGGTCTGAGCAGGGTAATGAAGAACTATGCCGACAAGAACGGACTCCTTGAAAAGGCCAAGGTGGAGCTCGCCCCCGAAGACTATCGCGAGGGCCTTACCGCAGTGATCAGCGTAAAGGTGCAGGAACCCCAGTTCGAGGGACAGACCAAGACCAAGCTGGGCAACACCGAGGTCACCTCGGCGGTCAGCCAGGCAACAGCGAACGCCATCGGCATCTTCCTCGAAGAGAATCCCAAGCTCGCGAAGCTCATCATAGACAAGATCATACTGGCCGCAACAGCCCGCAACGCTGCCCGCAAGGCCCGTGAGATGGTCCAGCGCAAGACCGTCATGACCGGTGCCGGCCTTCCCGGCAAACTGGCCGACTGCAGCGACAACGATCCCGAGAAATGCGAACTGTTCCTGGTGGAGGGCGACTCGGCAGGCGGAACCGCCAAGCAGGGCCGCGACCGCCGATATCAGGCGATACTCCCTCTCAGGGGCAAGATCCTTAATGTGGAGAAGGCGGCGGACGGAAGGGCCTTCGACAGTCAGGAAATCCAGAATATATATACCGCCCTCGGAGTGCGTGTAGCCCAGGAAGATGAAACCGGCGAGAAGCATATGGACCTCAGCCGCCTGCGCTACCACAAGGTCATCATCATGACCGATGCCGATGTCGACGGCTCGCACATCGCCTGCCTCATCCTCACCTTCTTCTTCCGCTACATGCTCGACCTCATCAAGAACGGCTATGTTTATCTGGCGACACCGCCCCTTTATCTCGTGAAGAAAGGCAAGGAAGAAGAGTATTGCTGGACGGACGAACAGCGCGAGGCTGCCGCATTCCGCTTCGGAAAGGGCAGTGACAAGGGTTATACGGTACAGCGTTACAAGGGCCTCGGCGAAATGAGCGACGAACAGCTCTGGCAGACCACGATGAATCCCCAGAACCGCCGTCTGCGCCAGATCACGATCGAGAATGCCGCGCAGGCGGAACGTACCTTCAGCATGCTCATGGGGGACGATGTGCCGCCACGCAGGCAGTTCATCGAGGAGAATGCCCATTACGCAAATATAGACGCTTAACCTGAATAAAAAACATGTACTCAGACATCTTCGACCGTATCGAGACGGGCTCGGCGGGCCCGATAGGCCAGTATTTCGACCAGACTTTCGGCTATTACGTTTATCCCCGCCTGGAAGGGGAACTCGGTCCCCATATGATTTTCAACGGCAAGGAGGTCCTGAACTGGAGTCTCAACAACTATCTGGGCCTTGCCAACCATCCCGAAGTCCGCAAGGTGGATGCCGAAGCGGCAGCACAGTACGGCCTGGCATATCCCATGGGCTCCCGCATGCTCTCCGGCCACACCAGGTACCACGAGCAGTTGGAAAGGATGTTCGCCGAATTCGAGAAGAAGGAAGACGCCTTCCTTTTCAATTTCGGCTACCAGGGTATAGTCTCCACCATCGACGCCCTTACGGGACGGCATGATGTCATAGTGTATGACGCGGAGTCCCATGCCTGCCTTCTGGACGGCATACGTCTTCATCTTGGTGAAAAGTACAAGTTCCGCCACAATAATATAGCCGATTTCGAGAAGGTCCTCCAGAAAGCCGAGGCTGTCGCTTCCGAGAACGGCGGCGGCGTGCTTGTCATAACCGAAGGAGTGTTCGGCATGACGGGGGCCATGGGCATCCTTTCCGACATAGTTGCCCTCAAGGAGAAGTACCCCTTCCGTTTCATGATAGACGACGCCCACGGTTTCGGCCTTATGGGCGAGCACGGCCGCGGAACTTCGGAGGAACAGCACTGCATGGAAGGAGTGGACCTTTACATCGGTGCCTTTGCCAAGAGCATGGCCAGCATTGGCGGTTTCGTGGCCGGGCCCCATGCCATCATCAACTATCTGAGGGCGAATCTGCGCAGCCAGATGTACGCCAAGAGCCTTCCCATGCCTTTCGTGCTTGGCAATATCAAGCGCATGCAGATAATCGATTCGCCGGAAGGGGATGCCCTCCGTGCCAGGTGCAAGGCAATAACCCTGGCCATCCAGAAAGGCTTCAGGGAAGAAGGTTTCGATATCGGCGAAGCCCAGGCGTGCGTCACCCCCGTGCATATCAAGGGCGGCGTCGGCCAGGCGACCAAGATGGTCAAGGATCTCAGGGAGAACTACAAGATATTCTGCTCCATCGTGGTATATCCTGTCATTCCTAAGGGCATGATCATCTTCAGGATAGTTTCCACCGCAGCCCACACGATGGAGGATGTCAATTACACACTCAAAGCATTCAAGGAAATAAAGGCCAAACTCGACGCCGGTGAATACGACGGCGAGGACCTGGCGGAAATGACTATCAGATGACGCGTCCCCAGCTTTTCCGTGTACTCCTGCCACTTGCGGCCCTTTTTGCGCTGCTGCTTTTCGCGATGCCGCGGAACGCAAAGCTCAGCTACGAATACCGCAAGGGGCAGCCGTGGAAATACGAGACGCTGATCGCGCCATATGATTTCCCTATCCTGAAAACGGATGAACAGGTGCTGGACGAGCTTTCTTCGAAGTCGAGTCCGACCATCCCATATTACCGTTTTTCCGGCGAGATCGAAAACCGCAACCTCCGCGCGGCCGAAGGGCTTGACCTGGGCCGTTATGACGGTATGAGGCGTTCCATCGTCTCGGCGCTGAACACGATCTATGAAAAGGGAGTCGTCGGTGATGACGGCATAGTCTCGGACGAGGGACAGGATGCTTCCGAGATAGTTTATGTCCAAAGGGGCAAAAGGGCTTCCACCCGGCCGGTGACGGAGATTTACAAGCTTTCCGATGCCCGTATGGCGCTTCTCGCCAGGGTTTCCAATGAAAACCCGGAATTGAGTGTGGATTCGGTGCTGAGGGCGAGCGGCGTGTACGACCTGCTTACCCCTAACCTGATATATGACCGCCAGACCAGCGAACTTGTACAGGCGGAGAATTCCTACAGGGTTTCTCCCACCCTCGGGTTCGTAAGCGCCGGGCAGTTGATCGTTTCCCACGGCGAGATCGTCACCCCGGAAATAGCCCAGATGCTGGATTCCTACAAGAAGGAATACGAGAGTTATCTCGGCGCCAGCGGTCCGCCTTTCCTTTATTGGCTGGGCAACGGCCTGCTGGCCCTTGCGATCGTGGTTCTCATCTACCTTGCGGTCTATTTCTCCAACCCGGAAGTATTCAGCGAAAAAGGAAGGTATATCTACCTGCTGGTGGTACTCGCCATCTTCCTTCTGGCGGCGATCATAGTTCCCCGTGTCGAAAGCGGTCTTATATACATGGTACCTTTCACACTGTGTGCGCTCCTTCTCGAACCGTTCTTTGACAACAGGCTCATATATATGGTATATGGGGTCGCGCTCCTGCCGCTGCTGGTATTCTCGGAATCCTCCGTTGTGGTATTCGGCATCTTCCTGGTGGCAGGTATAGTATCGATCTACACCTTCCGCCATTTCAACAAGGGCTGGAAGCAGTTCATAAACGCTCTCATCACCTATGCCGTACTCATGCTCTCATACATGGGATTCCGGCTGATAGATTTCACCGGCGGAGGCATGCTGCGCATATCGATATATCTTTTCGCGGCGGCAATGCTGCCGGTGGCCGGCTTCCCGCTTACCTATCTGTTCGAACGCATCTTCAACCTGGTATCCCCGACCAGACTGGGCGAGCTGGCGGATACTTCCAACGAAGTGCTCCAGGAGCTGGAAAAGAAGGCGCCCGGAACCTTCCAGCATTCCCTCCAGGTGATGAACATGGCGGATGCTGCGGCCAGGGCCATAGGCGCCGATACCCTGCTCGTGCGTGTCGGAGCCCTCTATCATGATATCGGCAAGATGCAGAACCCTCTCTGTTTCGTGGAGAACGAGTCGTTGGTAAGCGGCGATACGGCACTCCGTTATCATGCCGGCCTTTCCGCGCTCCAGAGCGCCCAGGACATCATAAAACACGTCCAGGACGGTGTTGACTATGCCGAGAGGCACCACCTGCCCGCTGTGATAGTTGATTTCATACGCACCCATCACGGCACCACCCGGACCAACTATTTCCTTACGAAGTAT
>CAJOQW010000180.1 GCA_905236955.1 uncultured Bacteroidales bacterium | reverse complement strand
GAAGCTGGAGCAGCGGGGCGATGACATCTTCATCCCAAAACAGGACAGCTACGAGATAGAGTCCTTCATCGACGGATCCATCATGACAATAGCCGACGCCCCGTGGCCCGGGCTTACGCCTGACTTGCTGAGCGTGCTGCTCGTGGTGGCCACCCAGTGCAAGGGCAGCGTCCTTATCCACCAGAAAATGTTCGAGAGTCGCCTGTTCTTCACCGACAAGCTCATCGACATGGGTGCGCAGATAATCCTCTGCGACCCCCACCGTGCGGTCGTTATAGGCCACGACCACAAGTTCCGCCTGCGTGCCGGACGAATGACCAGTCCCGACATCCGCGCCGGTATCGCCCTTCTGCTCGCCGCCATGAGCGCCAAGGGCACGTCCGAAATCGACAATATCGAACAGATAGACCGCGGCTACGAAGACATCGACGGCCGCCTCCGTGCGCTGGGTGCGGTGATAACCCGTAAATAATATCTCCGGCGTTCCCGGAAAGATGCTACTCGAACTCGACCGGCTCGAAGAATTCGGGACGGTGGAAGTCGGGCTTCGGAGTGTCGACCGGGGCCCAGGAGAGGAAGTGGGGGACTGCGAGGCCGCTGCCGCATTTGTAGAAATTGGCCCGGGAACGAAGATGGTCGAAGCTATCTAATCCGCTCATCCACAGAGCCTCCACTGGAATACGGACCCGCAGCGACCAAGGACCCGCGGCCGGCTTTTCGGCAAATGGTCCCGGCCATGAAGGGGTGGCTTCCGCCGTCACCATGTCCAGCACCGGACGCGGTGCCAGCGTCTCGCCTTCACGCCCGGTGCGCCACGCCAGGTAAAGTGTCCCCAGGGGGTTCCATTCGAAATTGTAGTAATGCGGGTCGTCCAGACGGGGCTGGAAGAA
Source organism: uncultured Bacteroidales bacterium (assembly GCA_905236955.1). Taxonomy (GTDB): domain Bacteria; phylum Bacteroidota; class Bacteroidia; order Bacteroidales; family UBA932; genus Cryptobacteroides. The sequence continues at coordinate 1,334 of CAJOQW010000180.1, read as the reverse complement.
GAACTCCACGCAGGAATCCTTGTACACGAACTCGCCGGGGCGGTCTTCAAGGGCGCGTACGGACTGTTCGTCCACAGTATATTCGATATGCAGCGCATTCCCGCAATGCCATGCGGTGAACGTCACACCGGGCTTGTAAGGGAAGGCTTCCGGCCAGTTGAGGCAGGAAATGGTCTGCTCTTCGCTGCGCCTGTGGAAAGGAATGACGAACATTCAGCGGAGCAATTCTTCCAGATGTATCGACCCCGACGTCTTCTCGTCGCGGTATTTGACTATGACCGGGCAGTACAGGTGCACGCCGCTCCCTGCCGAAGGGCCGTGGGTGATAGGACGCGAGCCGCTGACAATGACCGCGTTGCGCGGAACGATCACGCGCCCGTCCTCATTGCGGCGGATGAACTCGCCGGTGGTGGAGTCGAAGATGGCGGAAGAAGAGGTGATGGTGACGCCGCTGGCGATCACGGCCCCTTCCTGAACGACGGTACCCTCGTAGATGCCGCAGCATCCGCCCACGAATGCCCCGTCCTCGATGATGGTCGGAAGGGCGCCCGCCGGTTCGAGCACGCCGCCTATCTGAGACCCGGCCGAAACGTGCACATGCTTGCCCACCTGGGCGCACGAGCCGATGGTTACGTGCGAATCGACCATGGTGCCGGTATCGACGTAAGCGCCTACGTTGACATATGCAGGAGGCATTATTATGGACCCGGGAGCCATGTAGGCCCCACGCCGGACGGCCGAGGCCCGGGGCACCACGCGCACTCCGTCGCTGACGGAGAATTCACGCACGGGGAAAGTATCCTTGTCGACATAATCCCCCATCTGCACGAGCTTGCCATGGGCGAATCCCCACAGGATGGTCTCCTTTATCCAGGAGTTCACTTTCCAAGTGCCGTCCACCTTTTCGGCGACGCGCAGCTCCCCCCTTTCGAGGGCGTCCATCACTTCGTTGAAGCGTTTCAGGTCTATTTCCATAACTCTTTGAGTGTCTGCGAGATGATTTCATCTGTCTTGGGAGATGCCGCAACCAGGGGCAGGCGGAGCACATTCTCCATGAGTCCCAGTCTGGCCATGGCGGCCTTGGCGGGAATGGGGTTGCTTTCGATGAAGAGGTTCTTGAAAAGCGGGAAAAGCAGGTGATGGAGCCTGCGTGCCTGGGCCATGTCGTCCCTCAGCAGGGCTTCCGCGAGGGCGGTCATCTCCTTCGGAGCCACGTTGGACGCCACGCTCACGATGCCTTTTGCGCCCGTGGCCATGAGGGAGAGGGTTTCGTCGTCGTTGCCGCTGAGCACCGAGAACCCTTCGGGGGCCTCGCGGATGACGGCGGAAATCTG
>CAJOQW010000179.1 GCA_905236955.1 uncultured Bacteroidales bacterium | reverse complement strand
ATCACCGTCCATTCCTTGCCGCGGAAGGCGACCTTGCGGCCTACCGACCTGGCAGATGCTACGGGAAGCAGCTCCGTCACGGGGAAGTCCTTCTCTTCCAGAAGCTGCAGCATCCTTGTTCCAACGAGGCCTGTCGCCCCGACGACTGCTACTTTCATGACAACCTTCTGTAAATTGATCCAAACAAAAATAACAATTATTCCCAATTATCGCAGAATTTCGTTGAGTACGCTGCCTGCCGCCATCTGCGCTCCTTCTCCGGCACCTTGTATCACAAGGGGATAGGGATGATATGCACTTTTCAGGATTATGGCGTTTTCGGTACCCAGGATCCTGAATGCCGGATGGTTGCGGGGCACGTTGCGCACCGCTATCGTGGCCCTGTAACCCAGTGGTGAAGACTGATCCTTGACCAGGGTGGCTATGTACCTCTGCCGGCACTGCGACCTGGCGGCGGCCTTCTCGGCTGCGTCGAACACGGGCTCCATCTCTTCGAGCCTGCGATAGAAGTCTTCCAGAGGCAGGGTCATGAGCTCTTCGGGAACAGCCGGGACTATCTCCACGTCAGAGGCTTCCAGCGGAACTCCCGCCTCCCTTGCAAGGATGAGGAGCTTGCGCAGGGCATCCTTTCCGGCAAGGTCCTGCCTCGGGTCCTCCTCGGTGAGGCCTTCCTCCTGGGTGCGCCTCACCGTCTGGGCGAAACTGCCCGGATAACGGGCATAGGAACTCAGGATGCGGTTGAGGGTGCAGCTCACCACCGCCTCGATGCCCAGGATCTCCTCCCCGGCATTCGCGCTGCGGTTGATGCTGTCCAGAAGGGGCAGGGCGCTGCCGACGGTGGTCTCGTAGCGTACGAAACAGCCGTTTTCCGCAGCTGCCGTCTTGATGGCGGCATATTCCACGAACGGAACCGCCATCGAACGGCGGTTCGAGGTTACTATGTTGATGCCTTCGCGCAGTAACCCGGTGAATTCCCTGTAGATGGTCTCGCTGTCGGTAAGGTCGAGGAATACGCTGCGGCGCGGGGCGGACGCTTTGACGGCCGCCGCGAAATCGCGTGCGGTCTCGTCGGCGCCGGTCGTGGCGGGGCTGTCCCCAAGGAGCTCACCAACCTTGTCGAGAGGAATACCGGCATTGTCCAAGATGAAGCGGGAGCTGTTGGCTATACCTGTGAGCTTCAGCACTTTGCCGCTGCGTTTTGAAATGTTCTCCCCATTTTTCCCCAGAAGTTCGACAAAAGCTTTCCCCACTGCGCCGTATCCTGCCATATACAGGTTGACGGTGGTTTGCGGGGCGGTTTCGAAGAACTCGCGGTGGATTGCGCAGAGGGCCTGGTTCTCAACCGACAGTTTAACCGTCACGTAAACGTTCGTGCCGTCCGAGGAACTGCCCAGGGGGGAGATGCCTGCCTGCCTGAGGCAGTTCTCCATCCGGCTGCATGCGGCTTTTCCGTCCCCCGGGCTTTCCCCCACAAGGCAGATGAGCGATTCGCCGGCAGTCTTGTCCGCCGTGGAGGCCACCCCCACCCAGCCGCTTCCCCTGCTGGAATCCACCACAGTGCCCGGATGCCCGGGCTGGAAGGTGTTCCGTACGTTGATGGCTATCCCGGCTTCCATGGCGGGCCGCACGGAGGGAGCGTAAAGCACCTTCGCCCCGTGCGAAGCCATGTCGAGTGCGGCCCTGTAGCTCATGACCGGCACTGTAACGGCCGAAGGGACGTCCCTGGGATTGGCCGTCATGATGCCGGGGACGTCGGTCCAGATCTGCAGGCTGTCTGCATGGAGGGCCGCGGCGTATATGGATGCGCTGAGGTCGGAACCGCCTCGCCCCAGGGTGGTGTGCACGCCCTCATAAGTGCTGGCGATGAATCCCGGCGCCACGAATACTTCCACAATGGGCTCAAGTGCCACCTGGGCCGATATGTTGCTGTAAGTAAGGTCTTTGTGGTCTTTGATGACGAGGATCCGGGAGTCCAGCCACTTGGTCATCACCCCGTCGCAGGCCAGTTTGCGGGCAAGGATGCGCGTGGAGAATATCTCCCCGAAAGTAACCATTTCTTCGGCGGGAGCCGAGGCCATTTCGGCAAACAGGCCATGACATTCCTCTTCGGCGGCTTGCCTTTCGGCGCCGGTGAAGAGCCGCCGGATTATTGCCAGATGACGGGCCTTGAGGTCCCTCACCTTTTCCGCGAACCGCAGTGCGGCTTCATCCTCGTGCGCTGCCTGTCCGGCCAGGGTCTCCACATGCTGCTCCCTGGCGAGCCTTGCCAGAGCCAGCAGTTCGTCGGTGCACCCTTTTATAGCCGAACTTACCAGCACCACACGTCCTTTACCGGCGGCTTCGCCGACAATGTCGAGCACGCGCGACATCGCCGTCGCATCGGCGACCGAGGATCCTCCGAATTTCAGTACCTGTATCATCGCAAAGATTCTTTTTTATCAAGGATAAGTTGATAGGCAAGGCGTTCCGCGCCGGACTCCAGGTAGATCAGCCCGCAATACGAGAAGCCGTGCCCCAGGCGTATGTCCTTTTCTATGGCTTCCACCGAAGGGTAACCGTCGTTCCACTGGTGCATATTGCCGTTGGAGCGCATTATCTCCCGTGCACGGTCGATAAGGTGCATGATCCGGGGGATGTCCCCTGTTACGGCAGGCCTTGTCTCCATGTTGCAAAGATGCGAAAAATAGCTGCACAATAGTTTGATGAAAAGCAGTATTTTTGCAATCATGCCGAGTTTCCTCCAGATAGAGCACATCTCCAAGTCGTACGGGCCGAAGATCCTGTTCGAGGATATCAGCTTCAACGTGAACGAAGGGGACAAGATAGCCCTGATAGCCCCGAACGGCAGCGGGAAGACCACCCTTATGCGCATACTGTCCGGCAAGGATCACAGCGACTCGGGCGGCAAAATCCTGTTCCTCAAGGATATCCGCATCTCTTTCCTGGAGCAGGATTACCCTTTCGACCCGCAGAACACCATAATGGAACAGGTGCTTTCAGGGAGCACCCGGTGGACTGAGCATCTCGATTCCGGGCAGCTGGATGAATACCGCCTTAGGATCACCAGACATCTTACCGAATTCGGCCTCAGGAGCGGGGAAAGGCTCATGGGGCAGCTTTCAGGAGGGGAGGTCAAGCGGGTCGCCCTCGTGGAGATGCTCGCGTCCGAACCCGACTTCATGATCCTCGACGAGCCCACCAACCATCTCGACATAGAGGCCATCGAATATCTGGAAGACCAGCTCGGCCATTCCCGCAGGACACTGCTGATGGTCACCCACGACCGTTATTTCCTGGACCGGGTGTGCAACACCGTAATGGAGTTGGACCACGGATCGATCTACACATACAAAGGCGATTACGAGAATTATCTCGAAAAGCGGCAGGAGCGCATAGACAACTACAACGCCGTGACCGACAAGGTGCGCAACCTCCTGAGGAGGGAACTCGAGTGGATGCATGCGACCCCATGCGCCCGCACCGGCAAGGCCAAGTACCGCAAAGAGAATTTCTACCGCCTGCAGGAACGCTCCGAGGCGGTGTACAGGACCGGTACGGTGGATATGGGCGAGGTGGCGGCCAGCTCGCGTCTGGGACGCAAGGTGATAGACTGCAAGCATCTTGGTTTCGGATTCGGTAGCACCCCCATAGTGAGCGACTTCAACTACAGCTTCCAGAAAGGGGAGAAGATAGGCATTGTGGGCCCCAACGGAATAGGCAAGAGCACCTTCATAAACATCCTTGCGGGCAATATACCCGAAGACGGGGTGATGACCGGCACGGTCGAGAGGGGAGAGTCGCTCAAGACTGGGCTCTACCGCCAGGAAGGCATGGCCTTCGACGAAGGCCAGACCGTTCTCGAGACTGTGGGTGACACCCGCCTGCTGGGGCGCTTCCTTTTCTCCCATGACATGCTGAATACCCGTATCTCCAAGCTTTCGGGAGGGGAGAAAAGGCGTCTGTATCTGCTCACAATCCTCATGCGGCAGCCTAATCTGCTGATACTTGACGAGCCTACCAACGACCTTGACATAGTTACGATGGATGTCCTGGAAGAATACTTGAAAGAGTATGAAGGCACGCTTCTGATGGTGTCCCACGACCGCCATTTCCTCGACCGTCTCGCGGACCATCTGCTGGTGTTCACCGGAGAGGGAAGGATCAAGGATTACGTGGGACATTTCTCGGAGTATCGTGAGATGGAGAAGATGAAGTCGAAGAAGGCGGCCTCTCCGAAGCCTGCAGTGTCGAAGACTCCCAGGGCCGCAAGGCCGGCCCGGCTCAGTTTCAAGGAAAAGCGCGAGATGGAAGCCCTTGAAAGGGAGATCGCCGCCCTTACGGCGGAAAAGGAGGGACTTGCCGTAAAGATGAACGGCGGCACCCTCGGGTACCAGGAACTGGAACAGGCTTCGCGCCGTTTCGGCGAACTCGGTCCGCTGCTCGACGGAAAGGAACTCCGCTGGCTGGAATTATCGGAAAAAGAATGATCCATATTATGAAAAAGTTTCTTTTTATACTCGCTGCGGCGGCGACGGTGTTCGCGGCCTGCACGGCACCGGGGAACAAGCCCGGTCTTCCCGAAAAGGTAAAACCTTCCAGGAACGTCATCTTCATGCTTACCGACGGCACTTCCACAAGCCTGTTAGCCACCGCCAGGTGGTACCAGCGCTACATGAAGGATTCCCTCGACAAGCCCCTCTACCTCGATCCTTACATCTGCGGCCTTGTGCAGAGCCGCCTTTCCGACGCCATCATCCCCGACTCCGCTCCAGGGATGTCGGGCTATATGTGCGGCGTACCTTCCAGGGTGGGCAACATTTCCATCTATCCAGAGCCTCATCCCGGGCAGGACGTGCTTCCGACCGATCCCGACAAGGCATGGCAGCCGGCGGCGACAGTACTCGAGGCTGCCAAGATCAAGAAGGGGAAAGCGGTGGGAATGGTGGTCACAACCATATTCCCGCACGCCACACCCGCAGCAACGGCTGCCCACTCCGCGCTTCGCAGCCGCTATCACGACCTCGGCAGGCAGATAGCCTCGCAGGATCTGGACGTGATGTTCGGCGGCGGCACGGGCATACTTGACGACGACATGCGGGCGGTCATCCGCGCGAACGGGGCCACCCTGCTCGAAGACGACGTGGAAGGCTTCCGTGCCGCCAAGGAGGGGAAGGTATGGGCCCTGTTCAACGAGAACATCATGGATTTCGAAATAGACCGCGACCCCTCGGACGAGCCTTCCCTCAGCGAGATGACGGCGAAGGCCATCGACATCCTGAGCAAGGACAAGGACGGCTTCTTCCTGATGATAGAGGGCAGCAAGGTCGATTACGGCGCTCATTCCAAGGATCCTGTGGAGGCCATCACGGAATTCATCGAGTTCGACAGGGCTTTCAAGGTGGCCCTCGACTTCGCCAGGAAGGACGGCAACACCACCATAGTGGTGACCTCCGACCACGGCAACTCCGGCATCACCCTGGGAGACGCCCGCTACCGCCAGTATGCGGCCAAGGGCCTCGATTCCATGTTCGTCGGCATCAAGGACTGCCACACCTCGTCCTATAAGATGGCCGGCCTGCTCAAGGAGTGCCGGGAGGGCGAGATAATGCCCATGTTCAAGGAGCATGCCGGCATCGACCTCAAGCCTTCGGAACTGAATGCCATCAAGTCCTGCATGACCCGCGTGGAAGGCGACTACATGCAGGTGTCGTCCAGCAGCAACCTACAGAGCGTAATCTGCGGCATTTATACCACCCGTACCCACATCGGCTTCACCAGCGGCAACCATACCGGCGAAGACTTGTTCCTGGCCGTGTACAACCCGCGCGGGGAAAGGCCTGTGGGCATGCTTACCAATACCCAGCTCAACGATTATGTCTGCCGTGAGCTGGGCTTCCCCTCCCGGGCCGAACTCGAAAAGCTGACAGGGGAAATATACGTATCGCACCTGCAGCTGTTCGACGGCTGCGGTCTCGAGGTGGTACCGGGCGAAGAATATCCCACACTGTTTGTCCGCAAGGACGGCAGGCAGCTGCGCATTCCGGCGTTCCAGTCCAGGGTGTATTACACCGAAAACGACGGCGCCGAACGCGAAGTCTCCACCCCCTGTCCCGCCGTCTATATGGTGGAAAACGGGCAGTTCTACCTGGACAGGAGCCTTGGGGGCTTGTTTGAATAGTATTATTGCTTATATTTGTGTATCATGAAAGAACTTAAAGGAACAAAAACCGAAAAGAACCTGCTGGAAGCCTTCGCCGGCGAATCGCAGGCCCGCAACAAGTACACTTTCTTCGCTTCCAAGGCCAAGAAAGAAGGATATGAGCAGATAGCTGCCATCTTCACCGAAACCGCCGCCAACGAAAAGGAACATGCCGAACTCTGGTTCAAGTACCTTTGCGGCGGCAGCATTCCCGACACGGTCGCCAACCTGAAGGCCGCTGCCGACGGCGAGAATTTCGAATGGACCGACATGTACGACCGCATGGCCAAGGAAGCAGACGAAGAAGGCTTCAAGGAAATCGCGGCAAAATTCCGCATGGTCGGCGCCATCGAGAAACACCACGAGGAGCGCTACCGCAAGCTCGCCGCCAACATCGAGGACGGCGTCGTGTTCTCACGCGAGGGCGATTGCATCTGGGTATGCCGCAACTGCGGCCATGTGGTAATCGGGAAAAAAGCTCCCGAGATGTGCCCGTGCTGCAACCATCCCAAGAGCTATTTCGAGCTAAAGAGCGAGAATTATTAACGGACCTTGAGGACCACTATCGAGCAAGGGGGAAGAGTGACGGTTATCGTCCCGCCCTTCACCTTGAAATCCCTGAATGCCTTCGGCGTCACGCGTTCCGCGTCGGCGCCGAAGTCGTTATAGTCGCCTACATTCGCGGAGCGGAGTATCTCACCGCTCACGTCCGAGGGCCTGAGGGCGTCGAATTCCAGTTCCACGGTCTGCTCCTTATCCAGGAGGGGATTGGAGAGGGAGATGTTGTAATCGCCTGATTCCGAGCACGATGCGCTGGTGCTGAAAGTCGGGTAAACCTTACCGTTGGGAGCTTTGGCGCTGAGGGAGTTCTGCGATGTGGGCACAAAGCGCGCGTTCTGGTGGACGTTGTACATGCGGAATACATGGTAGGTCGGAGTGAGCACTATCTCATCACCCTTCGTCAGGATCATGGCCTGCAGGACATTCACTATCTGGGCGATGTTGGCCATCTTCAGGCGGTCGGTATGGGAGTTGAAGATGT
>CAJOQW010000178.1 GCA_905236955.1 uncultured Bacteroidales bacterium | reverse complement strand
TCCCGGTGGCGAAACCGATACCGAAACCGATGGCGACCTGAAGGAAGAGCTTGCCTGCGAACGTCAGGATGAGGGACCATGTGTTCGGGGAGGATCCGGTCGTGGAGATGATCTGGATGTCCCCGAGTATGCCCACCAGGATGAGGGTTAGCGCGTTGGCCATCGGGTCGTTGCTGCCGGCTTCCAGTTCCAGTGTCGGGGCGAGATTCTCCTTCAGCCTTATGCGGCTGCCCCTGAGGATGTTGAAAACCGAAGCCGAGTCCGTCGATGACATGACCGAAGCGATCAGAAGGCAGACCAGGATGGTTGACATGGTAGAGCCAACGATGGTGTACCCATATACCACGAAGATGAATGCCGCGGTGATGATGACTGTGAGCAATACTCCCAGGGTGGACAGGAGTACACCCTGTTTCATGACCGGCAGGACCTTCTTCAGGTCGGTCTCGAGACCGCCGGTCAGGAGTATGATGGTCATTGCCAGCTCCCCTATATAATGGGCGAGTTCGAAATTGTCGAATTGAAGTCCCAGAACATCGCTGCCTGCGAGCATTCCCAGGATAAGGAACAGGAGCAGGGTAGGCATGCCGAATCTGTAGCCGACCTTGGTGATGAGCAGGGCGAAGAAGACCAGGATCGACATCAGCAGAAGGATGTTGTCCGATAAAAAAGATATTGGGAAAATGGACAGAGGCATGCCGTTTCAGTATGTGTTGGAATGCAAAAATACTATAATTCCATTTAAAATCACATACTTGGCCGTGCCTTTTTTAGAACGGGACACAAGTCATGGGATTCTTCTTTATTCTTGGGTAAATTGTTATATTTGTCCATCATGGAAAAGTATTTCGGAATCATATTGCTTGCCCTGTCGGCATTGCTGTTGCCCACCGGCATCCCGACCACGGCGGCGGAGTCCGAGGGCCTGCGGACACATATGTGGCCGGCGCGATGGATCAGCGTCCCCGGCGCCGACCCCCACGGGTATGGAGTTTATTATTTCCGCAAGGACTTCGAGCTTCAGTCCGTCCCTTCCGAGCACATCGTGCATGTCACAGGGGACAATCGCTATAAGCTGTATGTAAATGGCGTACCGGCCTCCCTCGGGCCCGCCAAGGGAGATGCGACCCACTGGAATTACGAAACCGTCGATATCGCCCCCCTGCTCTCGCCAGGGAAGAATGCCGTCGCCGCAGTGGTATATCATGAAGGTGCCCTCAAGCCCGACTCCCAGATATCGGTTTCCGCAGGGTTCCTGCTCCAGGGCGAGGGTGAAGCCGCCTGGCTCCGGACCGACGGAAGCTGGAAGTGCATCCAGGATAAATCCTATAGCCCGATCAAACCGGAAGTAGTGGGGTATTATGTGGCCGGGCCAGGTGAGAGAATAGATATGAGCCTTGCTGTAAAAGATTGGAAAACAGGTTCTTGCGCAGGGTGGGCCGATGCAGTGCCGGGCCGGGCGGGAGAACCTGTCGGCGTAATTGCGGAGGGGCGGTCCGACGGCCACAACCTGCAGCCGTCCATCATACCACAGATGGAACTGAGGGAACAGCGGCTGGTTTCGGTAAGGAAGTGCCGAGGAGTGAAGGCGGATGACGCATTCCTGTCGGGCGATTCGCCCGTCAGTGTGCCGGCCCGTACCGATGCCGAGTTGCTGCTGGACCTCAAGGAACTCACCAATGCCTATTTCCACCTGCGCTTCAGCGGTGGGAAAGGAGGTGAAATCAGCGTGGGCTATGCCGAATCCCTTTATTATCCCGACAATGTCAAGGGCCACCGCGACGGAATAGAGGGGAAGGTATTCATAGGTCGCGAGGACAGGATACTCCCGGACGGCACCCTCGGGCAGTCTTTCACCACCCTTTCCTGGCGTACGTACCGTTATGTCCGCATCAAGGTCAGGACCGGGGACGAGCCGCTGGTACTGGAAGATGCATACGGCACATTCACCGGGTATCCTTTCAAACTGGAGGCCTCCATCGAAACTGCCGACAAGGAAATACAGGACATATTCTCCATAGGTTGGAGGACGGCGCGCCTATGCGCCGCCGAAACCTATATGGACTGTCCCTATTACGAGCAGCTGCAGTATCTTGGGGACACCCGCATCCAGGCCCTGGTAACCCTGTACAACACCTCTGACGACCGCCTGGTGAAGAACTTCCTCCGCCTGGCCGACATATCCCGCACTCCCGAGGGTATAACCAGGAGCCGATATCCCACCACAGGTGCACAGTATATCCAGCCTTATGCCCTCTGTTACATCTTCGCCCTGCACGATTATATGATGTACGGGGCCGATACCCGGTTGGTTTTCGACCTCCTTCCGGGGGTTGAGCAAATCCTTGGTTATTTCGCCCGCTATCAACAGGAAGACGGCCGCCTGAAGGACCTTCCGGGGTGGAACTTCATCGATTGGGTATATGTGCCCACATGGGAAAGGGGAGTGCCGCTGAAGGGAGCGGACGGCTGCTCCATATTGGTGGACCTGCAGCTCCTGAGGGCTCTCCAGCTGGCCTCGGAAATGGAAGAAGTGCGGGGGAACAGCTATCACGCCGGCATCTATGCCGCGCAGGCGGACAAACTCGCCAAATCCATAAAGGAGAACTACTGGTGCGAAGAGAGAGGGCTTTTCTCGGACCGCATCGAGCACGACAATTATTCGCAGCATGCCAATGCGCTGGCAATCCTCTGCGGCATAGCCGACAATCCTTCCTTATTGGCAGATAAACTATTGGAAGACAATACTTTGGCTCCATGCTCGATTTATTTCAGGTACTACCTGCACCAGGCTCTGGTCAAGGCCGGCCTCGGGGACGGCTACCTGGACTGGCTGGATATCTGGCGGGAGAACATCTCCCTTGGAATGACCACCTGGGGAGAGAAACCGGGAGTGTCAACCACCCGTTCCGACTGCCATGCATGGGGTTCCAGCCCCAACATCGAGTTGTTCAGGACGGTGCTCGGCATAGATTCCGACGCCGTGGCCTTCAGCAAGGTGAAGATCGAGCCCCATCTGGGTGACATCGGGGAGATAGGGGGAACCATGCCCCATCCTGCAGGATCCGTTTCGGTGCACTACAAAAGGCTGCCCGACGGGATAGAGGCAGAAATAGAACTTCCCTCCGGAATAGAGGGGACATTCCTGTGGAAAGGGATGACCCTGCCCGTTCATGGAGGGAAGAACAAGTTGAAGATGACCTGGAGCCAGGAATAAGGTATCCCTGCCGTGGACTTGTCAATGTCCGGGCGAAGCGCTGCCGATACCGAAGGCTTCCCGTATCGACTGGACGGCGTCGAGTTTTTCCCAACCGAAGAACTGGATGCCGTTTTCGACATACGGCTCCCTCCCGAAATGGCCGTAAGCAGCGGTGGGGGAGTAGATGGGGTTCTTGAGGCCGAAGCGGCGCACTATAGCGGCGGGTCTGAGGTCGAACATTTTCCCTATCTTATTGGCTATCAGTGCGTCGGTGTCGGACACTCCGCGCACAGAACCAACCGCGCGCAAGGCCTGTTTCCCCAGATGGGCGGTGCCGTATGTATCGACATACACGCTGATGGGCTCGGCTATGCCTATTGCGTAGGCTATCTGTACCAGGCATTCGTCGGCAAGGCCGGCCGCCACGATGTTTTTCGCGAGCCAGCGGGCTGCATAGGCGGCACTGCGGTCCACCTTCGACGGGTCTTTGCCGCTGAAAGCTCCTCCTCCGTGCGCGCCGCGCCCCCCATAGGTGTCCACTATTATCTTGCGGCCGGTAAGTCCGGTGTCTCCGGCAGGGCCGCCGATTACGAACTTCCCGGTCGGGTTCACGTGCAGGATGAGCCTGTCGTCGAAAAGCGGACGGAGTCCTTCCGGGAGGCTCTCCACCAGCTTCGGGATCACGATGTCGCGTACATCTTGGTAAATGCGCTCATGCATGGCCACGTCGGCGTCGAACTCGTCATGCTGGGTGCTGACGACCACGGTATGCACGCGGACGGGCTTGTGGGTCTCGGCCGAATATTCGATCGTGAACTGGGCCTTGGCGTCGGGCCTTAGGTACCACATCCTTTCCGCAGGGTCGGTTGCCTGCGCAAGGCAGTCTCTTCCAAACTCTTCCGCTGCCGGCGGAGGCAACTGCCCGGCGGAATGCCTGATGTCCGCCAGTATCTTGAGGAGGGAATGTGAAAGGAACAGGGACAACGGCATGTACTGCGGCGTATCCTTGCAGGCATAGCCGAACATCATGCCCTGGTCCCCGGCGCCCTGCTGCTCCTCCGTTTCGCGCACGACACCGCGGTTTATGTCCGCGCTCTGCTCATGGATGGTGCTGATTACCCCGCAGGAGGAAGCGTCGAAACCGTACTCGGCCTTTGTGTAGCCTATACGTGCGATTGTGGAGCGCACCGTGGACGGGATGTCCACATAGGCGTCTTCGCTGCGCACTTCGCCGCCCACTACCACGAGGCCTGCGGTGCAGAAAGTCTCCACCGCCACCTTGGACTCAGGGTCCTGGCGGAGGAATTCGTCGAGGATTGCATCTGAAATTTGGTCAGCGACCTTGTCGGGATGACCTTCCGAGACACTCTCGGAT
>CAJOQW010000177.1 GCA_905236955.1 uncultured Bacteroidales bacterium | reverse complement strand
TGCGCCTGTCCGTTTACGGAGACAGCGCGGAAAGCGCCGGAAAACGCATTGAAGGGCAGATAGAATCCCTCAAGCCCTATCTGGGGGACAAACTCTATTCGCTTCAGGACGACACGATGGAGGCCGTCCTTGGGAGGATCCTGAGGGAGAATTCGGCCACCCTGTCCGTCGCCGAGTCCTGCACCGGCGGAGAAATAGCGCATCTTATCACCACGGTTCCCGGATCCTCCGACTATTTCCTGGGAGGGGTAACCTCTTATTCCCCCTCAGTCAAGGTGGAAGTGCTGGGCGTTCCGGCAAGGACCATTGAAGAAAACGGGATAGTGAGCAGCGAGGTCGCGGCCGCCATGGCCCGGGGAGTCAGGAGGCTTACCGGCAGTACATTCTCAGTCGCCACCACCGGATGGGCGGACGCTTACGGCGATGAGCGCGAACCGGCCGGGACCGTATGGGTCGGAGTGAGCGGACCGTCGGGAACAAGCACCTGCAGATACAATTATCACAACGACCGGAAACGCAACATCGAGCGTTTTTCAGCATCTGCGCTCGACTTTTTGAGGCGTTACATTCTTAACTACTTAAAATCAAATAAATAAGGCGGTAAAACATTTTTGTTTTACCATATAACAAAAATGTTATACAAACATATGTTAATCATAAAACCCATTTATATTTAAACTTATCGCATTATAAATCAATCATTTAAGCCATATTATCCTAAATGCTGTACTTCATACTTACTTTGATGGCCATAGGAGCCATAATCGGACTGGTTTTCGCCAAGAACGGCGATGAAAGCCAGGCTGCCTGGAAGGGTGCGAAGGGTGGTTTGAAAATCGGATGCGGTTGTATTGTCATCCTCATCCTCCTCTTCCTCCTGTTCGCCATACTGGTATTCGGAGGAGCCATAACCAGCGTCTCCCCCGCCGACCTTCCGTCACCGGAATCCATCATCGAGAAAATATGATTCCCCCTATCTTCAGGGAACAATCTGGATAAGCGCACCGGGAGTGCAGCGCGACAGAATGAGGCGCACCGCATCTTCCGGTGCGCTTATGCATCCGGCTGTAGGCCAACCCGCCGGTCCCTTGCAATGGAAGAAAATAGCGGAACCGGCCCCCCACTCGGGATCGGAGGTATTATAGCCGATAACTGCCGAATATTTATACTGGACGGGATAGTCCTCCAGATGCTCACTCCTGGACATGGATCTGGTCCCTGCAGGCACTTCTACCCAGCGGTTATAATCCACTTCCTCACCCGACCAATATGACTCCGGACCGATTTTGCGGTACGGAAGGCCTCCCAAGGCCTTTTCAGAAAAGCCGAATGTCATGATAAGGGGGAAAACGCCCAATGGAGTACACCCATCCCCTTCTTCCTTGGACAAGGAAAAACCGTTCCGGCCGTGCCCGCAATAGCATTCCAAAACGCATTCCCAGCGTCCATGGCCGCCACGCTCCCAGAACGAAAGCCTGTTGCCTTTTACCGATATCTTCTGGGAACATTTCATAGCAGGGTCCCCCATTCGTCTGTCCAGGCATCGACATAGCGTTTAATTTCCAGATATTCTCTGGTGAGTTCAATGATATCATCTTCCGCCTTGGGTGCGGCAAGCACTGATTCTATGGCTTTCATTCGTTTTTCGCCTTTAGCTATTTCGCTTTCTAAAAAGGAGATACGATTCTTTATCTTCTTCTCTTCTTTAGATTTTGCCTTTAGCTTCTCAAAGCTTATTTTCGGACTATCGGCCGGTGCCTGACCGGGGAGTGCCGACAGATTTGGAGCCTCGCTCCTTTCGAGGTCATGGAGGGTCTCGAGCTTGAGTTTCCGCAGAAAATCCTGAACACCGCCCAGGTGTTCCTTGACTCTCCCTCCCCGGAACTCGTACAACTTGTCCACCAGCCCGTCAAGGAAATCCCTGTCATGGGAAACCACCACCATTGTGCCGTCAAACGCCTTCAGAGCCTGTTTCAGGATATCCTTGCTGCGTATATCCATATGGTTGGTAGGCTCGTCCAAGGCAAGGACATTGTGACTCTGGAGCATCATCCGGGCAAGTCCCAGCCTCGCCCTTTCGCCGCCGCTGAGCACCTTCACCCTCTTGTCGATATCATCTCCCCTGAAGAGGAACTGAGCCAGAAGATCCCTGAGGCGTGTACGCATCTCAGCTGGCGCAACTCTCTCTACAGTACTCCACACAGTCTCGCTATCGTCAAGCACATCTTCCTGATTCTGAGCGTAGTAACCCAAATTGACATTATGCCCGACTTTAGATAATCCGCCTAGCGGTTCCAACTCCCCGGCTATCACCCTCATCATAGTGGTCTTCCCCTCTCCGTTCCTGCCGACGAAAGCCACTTTCTCTCCCCTCTTTATCTCTATGTCCGCATCACTGAAAACCTGCTTTCCAGGGTATCCTGCGGCCATTTTTTCACATTTGTAAACAATATCTCCTGTGCGGGAAGCCGGCGGAAATTTGACCCTGAGCGTCGTATTGTCGGTCTCGTCTATCTCTATCCTCTCCAACTTTTCAAGCGCCTTCATCCTGCTCTGAACCTGATTGCTCTTGGTCGGCTTATAGCGGAACGTGCGGATGAAATCCTCGGTCTTGGCAATCATCTTCTGCTGGTTTTCATACGCGGCCGTCTGCTGGGCGATACGTTCCTTGCGAAGTTCCACGTATTGGGAATACGGAACCTTGTAGTCGTACAGATGTCCCAGCATGATCTCCACAGTACGTTTTGTCACGCCGTCGAGGAACTTCCTGTCGTGCGAAACAACCAGGATCGATCCCCTATATGCCTTCAAATAGTCTTCCAGCCATTCTATCGACTCTATGTCCAGGTGGTTGGTCGGTTCATCAAGGAGCAGGAGACCCGGCTTGCGGAGAAGGATCTTTGCGAGTTCCATACGCATGTTCCAACCTTGCGAGAAGGTTTCGGTAGGGCGTGAAAGTTCGTCCGGAAGGAAGCCGAGGCCATGCAGTATCTTTTCGGCCTGTCCCGGGGCGGCTTCGGGACATGAGCCCTTTACCTCATCCAGGACGGACTTGCCCCTGTGATGCTCCATCATCTGGGGCAGATAACCTATTGTCTGCTCCCGGGGCATCTCCACACGGCCCGAATCCGGTTTTTCCAAGCCCATGATGATCTTCATTATGGTACTCTTCCCCGCTCCGTTCTTTCCGACCAGGCCTATCTTGTCCCCGTCGGAGATATGGAAATTGATATTGTCCAGCAGCGTGAAACTGCCGAACGCAACCGTGAGATTGTTTATGCTTACCATGGATTACTCCGCGCCCGCAGCCTGCAGGAGGGCGAGCATCTTATCGGGGCAGCGCACCGGACGACCGGTAACGGAAGACAGGAAACCAAGGGTGATTATACCCTCACAACAAATCTCTGCTTTTTGATTGATTACTTGTTGATTGACTACCAGTTTCGCAAGTGGGATTTTAGGTATTTCGGCTATTACCCTTACTATATCCCCGGAAACCGCAGGCCTGTGGAAACGCAACTCGGCCGAAACTACAGGAAAGGTTATCCCGTCTGCCTGGCACTGCTCCACCCCATATCCCCACGATGCTATCATCTCGTCGCGGGCACACTCGAAATATCGAAGGTAGTTGCTGTGATGCACAACGCCCATCGGGTCGCACTCATAATAGCGGACAGGGAAACTTGTCTCGTAACGTATCATTTTCCTAGAGCCATGAGGGATTTTTCCAGAGCTTCGATACGGCTCAGGGCATCGGCCTCTTTCTTGCGTTCGCCAGCCACCACGGCCTCGGGAGCATGGGCTACGAAATTGGCGTTGCCAAGCTTTTTGCGAACACCTTCGAGGAAACCTTTCTGGTGAGCGAGTTCCGCTTCGAGCTTCGCCCTTTCTTCGCCGGCATCGACGAAGCCGCTCAGAGGCACGCTGAACTGGAGCGTGCCTACGATGAAGCTGCTTACCGGACCTTCGGCCGCTCCTTCGCAGACCTTGACATTGGCGAGTTTTTCGAGAACCGGGAAAAGTTCCATGGGAAGTTCGCCGGTCTTGTAAAGGTCGAGGCTCTGCTTAGGGGCTATTTGCTTCTGGGCCCTAATGGCACGGACGCCATTGACCGCACCCTGGACGAGTTCGAAGGCACTCAGGAAAGAGGAATCCACGGGCCCCGCCGCCGGAGTACGCTGGAACATGATGGTTTCTCCCTCGCGGCGATTGTCCATGGCCTGCCAGAGTTCTTCGGTTATGAACGGCATCACGGGATGTATGAGCTTGATCAGTTTCTCGAAGAAATTGACCGTAGCGTCGTAAGTCCTGCGGTCCACCGCTTCGCCGTATGCGGGCTTGACCATCTCCAGGAACCAGCTGCAATAGGAATCCCAGAACAGCCTGTAGATAGCCATGAGGGCATCCGAAATACGGAACTTGGAATAGTTGTCCTCAACTTCGTCGATAGTGCGGGAAAGAAGGTTGTCGAACCATTTGACGGCAACCCTGCATGCTTCGGGCTGTGCGGCGTCCTCATCTACGCTCCAACCGCTCACGAGCCTCCATGCGTTCCATATCTTGCCGCAGAAATTGCGCCCCTGCTCAACCTGGCTTTCATCGTAGAAAATGTCGTTGCCGGCGGAAGAACAGAGCAACATACCGATGCGGACGGCATCGGCGCCGTATTTCCCAATGAGGTCGAGCGGATTCGGGCTGTTGCCGAGCTGCTTGCTCATCTTCCGTCCGAGTTTGTCGCGGACGATACCCGTGAAGTAAACATTGCGGAACGGGACATCCCCCATGAATTCCCCTCCTGCCATGACCATACGCGCAACCCAGAAGAAAATGATGTCCGGGCCGGTGACGAGGTCGTTGGTCGGGTAGTAATACGAGAGGTCCCTGTTGGGTTTGTACTCCGGATGACCGGGACGGTCGGAGTCGAATACACTCATGGGCCACAGCCAGCTGCTGAACCAGGTATCAAGCACGTCCTCATCCTGCCTCAAATCTGCGGCAGTGATGCCTGGCTGGCGTTCCTGTGCGGCGGCAAGGGCCTTCTCAGGGGTTTCTTCAACCACATAGCTCCCATCCGGCAGATACCAGGCGGGAATGCGCTGGCCCCACCAGAGCTGGCGGGAGATGCACCAGTCGTGGGCGGTCTCCATCCAATGCCGGTAGGTCGCACGGTATTTCTCGGGAATGAGCTTGATCCTGCCGCTTTCCACTGCATCGAGTGCGTTCTTCGCAAGGTCTTCCATCTTGAGGAACCACTGGGTACTGAGCTTCGGCTCGATGACGGCATGCGTGCGCTCGGAATACCCGACCGGTGAGGTGTAATCTTCGATATGGTCGAGGTTACCCGCATCTTCAAGCATCTTGACCACGTTCTTACGGGCCTCGAAACGGTCCTGGCCCACACAGACCACTGCCTTTTCGTTGAGGCGTCCGTGGTCGTCGATGATTTCCATTATGGGCAGATTGTGCCTCAGGCCTATCTCATAGTCGTGGGCGTCGTGGGCGGGGGTGACCTTCAGGCAGCCGGTTCCGAACGCCATGTCCACATAATCGTCTTCGATGACGGGTATGGCTCTGTTCACCAGCGGGACCAGCACCTGCTTGCCGTGCAGCCAGGCGTGCCTTTCGTCATTGGGATTGACGCAGATGGCAGCATCGGCCATGATGGTCTCGGGACGGGTGGTGGCTATCGTCAGATACTTCCCGCTGCCGTCCGAGAGAAAATATTTCACATGATAGAGATGGCTCTTGGTCTCCTGGTGGATAACCTCCTCGTCGGAAACGGCGGTATGCCCCTCCGGATCCCAGTTGACCATGCGCACTCCGCGGTAGATGAGTCCCTTGTTGTAAAAATATACGAAGGTGTTGATGACCGCCTTGCTGAGGGCAGGTTCCATGGTGAACTTGGTGCGGTCCCAGTCGCAGCTTGCCCCGAGTTTGCGAAGCTGCTCGAGGATGATTCCGCCGTGCTCCTCCTTCCATTCCCAGGCATACTTAAGGAATTCTTCCCTGGAGATGTCCTCCTTCTCGATCCCCTTCTCCTTGAGACGCGCCACCACCTTGCTCTCGGTTGCGATGGATGCGTGGTCGGTTCCCGGGACCCAGCATGCATTCTTGCCATCCATGCGGGCCTTACGGATGAGCACGTCGTTGAGCGTATTGTTGAGGACGTGGCCCATGTGGAGTATGCCCGTCACATTGGGAGGCGGGATTACTATGGTATAAGGATCGCGGGAGTCGGGTTCGGAATGGAAGAAGCGGTTCTTTATCCAATATGCATACCACTTGTCTTCCACCTGGGAAGGATCATACTTTGCGGAGATATTATTCATAACCTGCAAATTTAACCAATTCTTCGTAAACTTTATGCACGGGGAAGCCCATTACATTGTAAAAAGAGCCTTCTATCCCCGTGCAGGCCGCATAGCCTATCCATTCCTGGATGCCATAGGCACCAGCCTTGTCGTAGGGACGGCAAGTATCAATATAATAATCTATCTCCTCCCGTGACAATTCCCGGAAAGTGACCATGGTCGTATCGGTGACGGTCTCTTCATGAACGGCATCCCGAATGGTGACGGCGGTAATGACTTCGTGCACGCGACCGGACAGCTTGAGGAGCATGTCCTCCGCCTCTTCCCTGCTGCTGGGTTTGCCCATTATGAACTTGTCCAGCAGCACCATGGTATCGGATGTTATAAGTATCTCGCCTTTTTCCAAAGGTCTCCAGAACCCGTGGCTCTTGCCCTCCGACATGAGGGCGGGGACTTCGGAATGAGGAATTACGGGGCTGAAGTCTTCCTTGAAGCAGGTATTCGTATCCACCTCGAACTCAATACCCAACCCTGCCAGCAACTCGCGCCTTCTAGGGGATCCGCTCGCAAGGATTACATGCTTTCCTTTCAAATCCATATCAGTATATCTTTTCGAAGATGTTCGG
The DNA here is from genome assembly GCA_905236955.1 of uncultured Bacteroidales bacterium. Lineage (GTDB taxonomy): Bacteria > Bacteroidota > Bacteroidia > Bacteroidales > UBA932 > Cryptobacteroides. Next base: position 934 of record CAJOQW010000177.1, on the reverse strand, counting down.
GTCGAACTTCCACTTCCCGGACGCGCGCATTGCCTTCTCCACGATTTCCCTCAGGCAGCCCTTGCCACCGTCGGCATCGCAGATATAATCGGCCGCCTCACAGACATCCCTGGCCGCGTCGGCGGGCACTGCACCGATCCCCGCCGCTTTCACAACCGGAAGGTCCGGGATGTCGTCGCCGACATACACCACCTCAGAAGGGTCCAATCCGTACTGCCGGCAGAAGGCCATCCATTCTTCGAGTTTGCCGCGGCAACGCATGTGGATATTCTCCTCAGGTACTCCGGCGCTAAGCATGCGATTCCTTACACCTGGCGTATCCCCCCCCGTAAAGACGGCGAGGATATAGCCTTTCATTGCCGCGAAGCGAAGGGCGAAGCTGTCTTTGGCATTGAACACGCGCAGATAGCTGCCGTCATCGGTAGCTATCAGACCTCCGTCGGTCATCACGCCATCCACATCGAATGTTATGGCGCGTATATCTTTCCAACTGTATCCCATTACGATTTGGGCCCGTCAGGATTGAAATCCGCAAGGTTGAATGTTCCGCGTGGCTGCTCGGGCACTATCTCTATCTTCCCGAACTGGCTCTCGTACTTGCCGATATTCTCGGCAAGGGCGTTGAGGAGCCTCTTGGCATGCTCTGGGGTCATGATCACGCGGCTGCCTACCTTAGGCCCGGGCAGACCGGGCATCGCGGCGGCAAAATCCAGTATGAATTCACTGCGGGAATGGGAGATGATTGCGAGATTGGAATAGGTGCCTCCCGCGAGAGAGGGGTCGATGTTGATGTTGACTTTCTTTTCTTCTGCCATGATATTGCTGTTTGGATGCAAATATAGGAAATAAAAAAATGAGCTGTGACCCTCACGGGCAACAACTCATCTAACCACATAATTAATAACACTAAAACTAATAACCAATAGGTTGATGG
>CAJOQW010000176.1 GCA_905236955.1 uncultured Bacteroidales bacterium | reverse complement strand
GAACAACGCCGGCGTGGCGGAAGCCAACAGATACTTCCTCCCCCGCGCGACCGCCGACGCAGTGCTCACCGGCGAAGAGAAGGAAAACGGGGTCACCCTGATTGAAATGGGCGCAGGGGTCACTTCGGTGACGATATTCCAGGACAATATCCTCCGCTATTATTACGCCATCCCCTTCGGCGGCAAGAGCATCACCACCGACATCAAATACGAATGCGGCTTCACCGAGAAGCTGGCCGAGAACATCAAGCTTGCTTTCGGAGCCTGTATGCCCGAGCGGCTCCAGAACATGAGCGACAAGGTGCTGCAGATCAACGACGAAGAAGACGGCACGGCACAGCAGCTGAGCGTTAAGTATCTTTCGGAGATAATAAGCGCCAGGGTAAAGGAAATAGTCGATGCGATACTCTTCAAGATCCAGGACAGCGGATACGCCGACAAACTCCGGAACGGCATAGTCCTTACCGGGGGCGGGGCGAACCTTGTGAACTGCAGCAGCCTGATCAAGCAGATGTCGGGCTACAACGTAAGGATAGGCTATCCCAAGGCCCGCAGGCTCTCCTCCAGCGGTTGCCCGGGCATAGGGGAGACGGGCGCGGCCGCCACCGTAGGCATGCTGCTCCTTGCAATATCCGACAGCCACATAGACTGCGCCGACGAGAAGGACAGTGTCCGCGAAGAGAAGTCACTCGAATTCAAGGTGGAGAACCCCGCACCGAGGAAGACTGCCAAAAAGGCTCCCAAGGTTGAGGAGGAACCCGCCCCGGTGGAAGAGAAGATATTCGAAGACGAGGCTTGGGGCGAACCCGTTGCCAAGCCCAAACCCTCCCCGGCAAAGAAGCCCAAGAACGGAAGGCTCTTCATCTGGACCAAGAAGATCACGGATTCCATCCGTGACGGCATGGGTACGCTTTACGATGGAATGGAAGACAATTAATCAGGACGAATATGAGCGAGAATGAAATGATAGCCCCTGCGAACTGGGTGGTTTCCGATGCTACCATAAAAGTGTTGGGAGTAGGCGGAGGGGGATGCAACGCCGTTACTTACATGTATAAACAGGGCATACAGGGATGCAGTTTCGTCGTATGCAACACCGACAGCCAGCACCTGCTGGAGAGTCCCGTGCCCACCAAGATCCAGCTGGGACTTGGGCTGGGAGCAGGCACCGATCCCATAAAGGGCCGCAATGCGGCCATCAACGCGCAGGATGAAATCGCCCGGACGGTGCTCGAAGACAGCACCCAGATGCTGTTCATCACCGCGGGAATGGGCGGCGGCACCGGCACCGGCGCCACTCCGGTCATAGCCAAAATGGCCAAGGACAAGGGGATACTTACCGTGGCGGTGGTCACACTCCCCTTCCTCAACGAAGGCAAGCAGGCCATGGCCAGGGCTCTGGACGGGGTCCACGAACTGGAAAAGAACGTTGACAGCCTCATCATCATCAACAATGAGAAACTCTACGACTTCTTCGGCGACCAGCTGATACAGGACGCTTTCCCGAAAGCGGACGAGGTGCTCTCCATAGCGGTCAGGGGCATCATCGAGATCATCAAGAAGAAAGGCTACATCAATGTGGACTTCGAAGACGTGAAGACCCTCATGAAGGACAGCGGCATGGCCCTGATGGGCTGCGGCACCGGTACCGGGGAGAGGCGTATCGAGGAGGCGGTAAAGGGAGCATTCGAATCGCCGCTCCAGAACGACTTCGACCTCAAGAGCGCGAAGAAGGTGCTCGTGAACATCACCGTGCCCCACAACGAGAACAGCCTCAGCATGAACGACATGAAGGAACTCAATTCGAAGATAGACGAATACACGGGTGGTGCGAACAACTTCAAACGCGGTATCATCTACAACTACGACGAGGATGCCGGGGACGCCATAAGGATAACATCGATCGTTACGGGGCTCCGTTTTTCGGACGTGGTCAGCGAGGCTGCCAAGGATGTGGACAACTACATAGTGATAGACAAGAATTTCACCTACGACAAAGGTGAACTTGCAAAGGGTGAAGGCATTTCCCTCTCCGCCGACTCAAGCTCGCATATCGGTTACAGCAGCAAGGACAACGAAAGGGCTTTCCACTACGACGCCGACAAGCGTCCGGTGCTCCTCGTAAGCGAAGGGCAGAACATATCGACGCTCGAAAGCACCCCGGCCATCCGCCGCAAACCGAAAGACTGAAATATATTCCTATCTTTGCAGAATATGTCAGAAAGCAGAAAAACAAGGGTGCGTTTCGCCCCTTCTCCCACCGGCCCCCTGCATATAGGGGGTGTCCGCACGGCCCTGTATAATTATCTTTATGCCAGGCAGCACGGCGGCACTTTCGTCCTCCGCATCGAGGACACCGATTCACACCGTTTCGTACCTGGGGCTGAAGAATACATCATCGAGGCTCTCCGCTGGTGCGGGATCTTCCCCGATGAAGGTGTGGACGCGGAAGGCAAGATAGTGGAAGAGGCCTGCGACAAGCATCCCTATGGTCCTTACAGGCAGAGCCAGCGCAAGGGCATCTACCGGCGCTATGCCGACATGCTCGTGGAAAGGGGTTATGCTTATTATGCTTTCGACACTCCGGAAGAGCTCGACGCCCGCCGCAAGGAGGCCGAATCGAAGGGCGAAACCTTCATATACAACCAGATGAGCCGGAAGGTATTGCGCAACTCCCTGACACTAAGTCCGGAAGAAGTGCAGCACCTGCTAAGCTCCACCACCGGCTGGACCATCCGTTTCAAGATGCCCGAGAACGAAGTCGTCAAGATGGACGACCTCATCCGCGGACATATCGAAGTGAACACTTCGACCCTCGACGACAAGGTACTTTGGAAAAGGGCCGACGAACTCCCCACCTATCATCTGGCCAACATCGTGGACGACCACCTGATGGAAATCACCGAGGTGATAAGGGGCGAGGAGTGGCTGCCGTCCCTTCCGCTGCATTACATGTTGTACAAGGCATTCGGCTGGCAGGACACCCAGCCCCGTTTCGCGCATCTTTCCCTGCTGCTCAAGCCGAGCGGCCAGGGCAAGCTCAGCAAGCGCGACGGGGACAAGCTGGGTTTCCCGGTATTCCCGCTGAGATGGGTGGGCTCCGACGGAGAAGTGACCCGCGGCTACCGCGAAGACGGCTATTTCCCCGAAGCCTTCATAAACATGCTTGCCTTCCTCGGGTGGAATCCGGGGGACGAAAGGGAAATACT
>CAJOQW010000175.1 GCA_905236955.1 uncultured Bacteroidales bacterium | reverse complement strand
TTGGTGTCCAGGCCGATGCTGACGAAGGCCAGCACGAAGGCCCAGTTCTTATACTGGTCGAGCACGCCGTTGATGGCCTTGACCTGGTCCGCGCCGGCGAGCGGCTGGATGATGAAGGAGGCCACGAGCGAAGCCACGAAGAAGCCGATGATGAATTTCGGGAAGCGGGTCCAGATCTCGCCGGCGCCGACTTTCTGGCCGTCCTTCCTGCCCACGGAAGTCGCGAAGAAGAGCGCCACGAAGAAGGCGATGAAGCCGATGAGGATGTTCTGGATCATCTTCACGAGCACGGCTGATTTCTCGCCCACGCTGCCGCTCCCGAAAGTGCTGCCGGCGACGGCGACGGCCCCGGTGGAATCGACGGTGCCGCCGATAAGCGAACCGGCCATGATTTCGGGAACCTCAAGAGCCTTTAGGATAATGGGTTCGAGGACCATCATCAGTATGGTGAAAATTATGGAGATGGATATTACCAGCGACAGGTCTTTCTTGTTGCAGCCGGATGCGGCGCCCGTGGCGATGGCGGCGGAAGTACCGCAGACCGACGTGGCGGAAGCCATGGTGATGACAAGCGGCTTGTTGTCCATCTTGAAGACCTTGGTGCCCAGCCACCACATGAAGATGATGACCAGCGGTGTCACCACCCATGCTATGGCGATGCCGTAAAGGCCGAACTTCGCTATGTTGCTGAAAAGCACGCTGAAGCCCATTATCACGAGGCCTGTCTTGATGTAGAACTCGGTGCGGATGGCGGGCTTGAGCCAGTCGGGAACTCCTACGGTGTTGGAGATCAGAAGGCCGATAAGCAGCGCCCAGAAGGCCCATTCAAGATAGCGGTTGAGGGTGAACTCCGCGCTTATCAACCGGACTGCCAAGGAGATGATAAAAATAACCACGAAAGCCTTGATGAACTTTCCTATCTTTTCTCCCTGAAGCTTGACCCCTATGGTAAAAAGTATGCCGAGCACCAGGAAGGTGCGGAGGGTCTTGACCCAGAATGCCCCGCTGGCGAGCTGCTGCCCGAGGGGGACGACCTTGGCCGCCGCGGCACCGGATAGTTGTTCTCCCCATGTCCAGGTGGAGAATTTGACGGCGTTGAAATCAAAGGCCTTGGTAAGGACGGCCACTATGCCGACTGCTATAACGATGAATCCGATCCAGCAGGCGAGCCAGTCTTCGGTTTTCCAGAGTTTGGAAGCGTTTGATGTTTTATTGCCCATTGCATCATTATTTTAACAGAGGACAAAAATAGTAAAAAATCAGCTTTTGTTCACATAGACGGCCGAAAGTATTATATTTGCACCAATATGGCAGAAGGAACGGTTCAGGCCCGCTGCAGGCATTGCGGCACGGAAGCGGAAATCCCCGCATACAACATAATAAACGTAAGGGAGAACCCCGGGATCAAGGAACAATTGCTCGAGGGGAAGCTTTTCATATGGACCTGCCCGCATTGCGGAACGGACAATCTTGTCCGTTATCCGCTCCTGTACCACGATCCCGACCAGAAACTGCTCATCTGGCTGTCGGACGGCATACCCGAGGTAGAGGCCAGGATGGCCGAAACCGTCTCCGGCGAAGCCGGCCTGGCGGACTATACTGCGCGCATGGTTGACACCCCCGGAGACCTCATGGAGAAAATCAAGATCTACGACGCCGGGCTCGAGGACGTCCCGATGGAAATATGCAAGTTCGTCGTCCGCCAGGAAATGGACAAGGACGTGGATCTCAAATTCTTCCGCATGGAGGGAGCCGACCACAGGATACTCCTCACCTATCCCGAAAACGGGGAGATGCAGATAGTAGGGTCGGGGTTCAGCGTCTATGAGGACGCGGCCGGCATAATGCGCCGCAACCCGCAACTGAAAACCAGCGGCATGGTCCGGGTGGACCGCCGCTGGCTGTCCCGATTCATCAGGTAATCATTTTATTTCGCGGGCTCCGTCCGAAACCACCACGTCGTACACCTTGGGGGCGTGGCCGAATTCCGTTTCGAAGAGTTCCTTCGCCGCTTCGATGAAAGGCTCGTAAAGGCTGTCCTTCACCAGGTTGATGGTGCAGCCGCCGAAGCCGCCGCCCATAACACGGGAGCCGGTTACACCCATCTTGCGGGCCAGCTTGTTGAGGAAGTCGAGTTCGGCGCAGCTCACCTCGTAGAGGCGGCTCAGGCCGAAGTGGGTCTGATACATCATCTCGCCGACGGTTTCGTAGTCGCCTCGCTCGAGGGCGTCGCAGACGTCGAGCACCCGCTGCACTTCACCTATCACATATTCCGCACGGAGGAAGTCTTCCTGGGGGATGAGCCCGCGCACTTCCTCGAGCCATACGCGCTTGGCGTCGCTGAGGAACTCGACTTCGGGATGGTTGCGGCGGATGGCGGCGGCGGCGTTCTCGCAGGATTCGCGCCTCTTGTTGTAGGCGGAAGATGCCAGTTCGTGCTTTACGCAAGAGTCGATGAGAACCAATTTATACCCTTCTGGATTGAAGGGGAAGTATTTGTATTCCAGCGTTTTGCAGTTGAGGCGTATGAGCTGTTCCCGCTTGCCGAAGATGCTTGCGAACTGGTCCATGATGCCGCACTTGACGCCGCAGTAGTTGTGCTCGGTGCTCTGGCCTATCTTTGCCAGTTCGAACTTGTCGATGCCGTTTTGGAAGAGTTCGTTGATGGCAAAGGCGAAGCAGCTTTCGAGGGCTGCGGAGGAAGAAAGGCCCGCTCCCAGGGGGACATCGCCTGCGAAAACGCAGTCGAAACCCTTGACGGTTCCGCCGCGCTTCGAGGTTTCGCGGCAGACGCCGAATACGTACCTTGCCCACTGCTGATCGGGTTTATCTTCCTCGGCCAGTCCGAAAATGGCTTCCTGGTCATAGTCGAGGGAATAGGCCCTGACGGTATTCTTGCCATTCGGCTTGATTTCCGCAATTATGCCTTTGTCGATGGCCCCCGGGAAAACATAACCGCCGTTGTAGTCGGTATGTTCCCCAATCAAGTTGATACGGCCGGCGGACGCGAAAACCCTGCCGCCTTCTCCGTAGAGCTCGGTGAATTTCTGGTGTATCCTTTCTTGCATGGTATTGGTGTGTTATTTGTATCTATCCTGCTAATATACTAATTTTTTGTATCTTCGCAGTGTCATGAAAAAGCAATTATCCTTGTTTGCAGCCATTATCCTCGCAGGCATATCGGCCGTCGGTTGCCTCGAGGAGAGGGAGTCTTATTTCACTCCGGAAGACATCTTCCTGGCTTTCACCCTCAAAACGGCAGATGGCAACAATCTGCTCGACTCAACCTATGTGGACAACTGGTGCGATTCCGCCATATACTGCACCTTCAAGGATGAAGTCTATTACGCCGACTCGGTGGATACCGATGCCGAAAAAGTAGCCTCCAGTACATCCAATTTCATCGGACTCGCCAAAACCAGTTACTATGAACGCATCTCCGGGTCGATAACCCCGGTGTTGTTCTTCGGCTACCTGAACGGCGTCACCGCGTTCGACGACGACCTGGTGTTCCATTGGCCCGGCGGCAAGACCACATCCGTACATCTTCATAACGAGTTTGAACCGGCAAAATCCCAGCCCGGAGCCGTGGTAAGCCTGCTGCGTTATATAGTGGTGGACGGGGAATACCCGAACTACCTGCCTGTCGATCTGGTTCTGACGGAATAAGCTTCAGGAATATAGGATAATGGTCGCTCACCCCTCCCGCATAACGGGGGCCGCTGAACGTCCGGAAAGGCTTCTCCCCACCATACCCGGCATCCTTTGTCGAGAGGTGGGGAGAATTGTATATAAACACTTCTCCTTCAAGCCCTTCCAATAACGGACACCCGTCTATTACTTCCCACTTTCCCTGGAATTTGATGGTGCCCGGATTACTGTCTCCCTTCTTCAAGGAAGGGGCCGTGGCGACTTGATCGTTGAAATCGCCGACGGCCACGATATGCCGGATGCCGGCCGCCTTGAGGGAATCGGCCAGACCTGCCAGCCGGTACATGGCCGTTTTCCTTGCGCTCCCTGAGGACGGGCCTATCTTGGAAGGATGATGGTTGACCAGGACCGCCAGGAGCAATCCCCCTGCCATCCTTCCTTCGACGAGCAGGATGTCCCTTGTGGGCAGGATGTTTCCGACGGAATCGTACAGGTGGCAAGGACGGGATCTTTCTGGCTCGAATCGGCTTTTTCGGTACATCAAGGCGCAGTCTATCCCCCGCCTGTCGGGAGAGTCGTAATGGATGAAGCCATAGTCCAGCTTGCGGAGGACGGTGGAGTGGACCAGCGACCTCAACACAGCGGCGTCGCCCGTTTCGGCCAAGCCTACGAAATCGGGAATGCCGCCATAGGTCTCGCCCGCCAACAGTATGGTCTTGGCCACGGCGTTGCATTTTGCGTTGAAGCGGCGAGGGGTCCAGGCCTTGCCCTCCATCTCCCCGGGGCTGAAGAAATTCTCCACATTCCAGAACATAAGGGACAAGGAGGGCGGAGGGGATTCTTCGACGCGCCCGGAATGACTGGCTGCGAAGGAAATGAGTATGGACAGAAACAAAAGGGCCATGCCCGAAGATAGGCACGGCCCGCATTTATTCCTTTAAAAAAGCTTGCTTTCTTTTTTGAAGGCTTAAACATTGAACAAAAAGTGCATGATGTCCCCGTCCTGCACGACATACTCCTTGCCTTCGGTGGCGAGCTTGCCGGCTGCGCGGCAGGCCGATTCGGACTTGAGCGAAATGAAGTCGTCGTATTTTATGACTTCGGCGCGGATGAATCCCTTTTCGAAGTCGGTATGGATAACTCCTGCGGCCCTGGGGGCCTTGTCCCCGACATGGATGGTCCATGCGCGGCACTCGTCGGCCCCGGCGGTGAAGAAGGTCTGCAGGCCGAGCAGATGATATGCGCCCTGGATCAGGCGGACCACCCCGCTCTCTTCCAGGCCGAGGTCTTCGAGGAACATCTGCCTTTCGTCGAAGTCTTCGATTTCGGAGATTTCGGCCTCGGTCTTGGCGGCGATGACAAGGATGCCGGCGTTCTCTTCGGCGACGGCATCGCGGACCGCCTGCACATAGGCATTACCCGAAGCGGCGGAGGCATCGTCCACGTTGCAGACATACAGCACCGGCTTGTTGGTGAGAAGGAAAAGACCTTTCGCGAGCGATTCTTCCTCATCATTGAGCAAAGCGACGCTGCGGCAGCTGTGGCCTTGTTCCAGGGCCGCCTTGTAACGGGAAAGCAGGTCGAACAGCCTGCGGGCTTCCTTGTCCCCCGCTTTTCCGGCCTTTTCCGCCTTGCCCATACGGGCTTCTATGGATTCGAGGTCCTTCATCTGGAGTTCCAGGTCCACCACTTCCTTGTCGCGCACGGGATCCACGGTTCCGTCCACATGAACGACATTGCCGTCGTCGAAGCAGCGCAGCACGTGCAGGATGGCGTCGCACTCGCGTATGTTCGCCAGGAACTGGTTGCCCAGGCCCTCTCCTTTGCTGGCTCCCCTCACCAGCCCTGCGATATCGACGATGTCAACGGTGGCGGGAATGGTACGCTGGGGCTTGCATATGGCGCTGAGCGCATCAAGGCGGCGGTCGGGCACGCTGGTGCTGCCGAGGTTGGGTTCTATTGTGCAGAACGGAAAATTGGCGGCCTGCGCCTTTCCGGAACTGATGCAGTTGAAGAGGGTGGATTTACCCACATTGGGCAGCCCCACGATTCCACATTTG
>CAJOQW010000174.1 GCA_905236955.1 uncultured Bacteroidales bacterium | reverse complement strand
GCCCGAATCCCTCCAGGTTCAGGTTACGCGCAAGGAATTCGAGGGGGACTACACGCTTGTGGTCTTCCCTCTTTTGCGTATATCCCATGCCTCGCCCGATGCTACGGGCAAGGCCCTGGGCGACTGGTTCACAGCCTGTTGCCCGGAGATAGCCGCATACAATAGCATTAAGGGTTTCCTGAATCTGAGCCTCAGCAACGTATATTGGCAGGAGTGTCTGCAGGGTATACTGGATGCTGAAGATTACGGCCGGCTCCCTTCGACAGGCAAGACCATAATGGTGGAGTTTTCATCTCCCAATACAAACAAGCCGCTTCATCTCGGACATATCCGCAACAACCTGCTCGGGGCCTCGGTCTCCAACCTTCTGCAGGAAGCGGGCAACAAAGTGATAAAATGCACTTTGGTCAACGACCGCGGAGTGCATATCTGCAAGAGCATGTACGCTTGGCAGCAGTGCTTCAATGGCGCCACTCCCGAAAGCACCGGCAAGAAGGGCGACCATCTGGTGGGGGACTGCTACGTGAAGTATTCCCAGCTCGAGAAGGAGGATCCTTCCGTAAACGACAAAGTCCACGGGATGCTGGTAAAATGGGAGAAGGGTGACCCTGAGGTAAGGGCCCTTTGGAAGATGATGAACGGCTGGGTGCTGGAAGGCTTCGACCAGACGTACAAGTCGCTGGGAATCAGTTTCGACCAGGTCTATTACGAGTCCCAGACCTACCTTCTTGGCAAGAGCCTTGTCCAGGAAGGTCTCGATAAAGGCGTCTTCGTTAAGGATCCCGACGGCAGCGTCTGGTGCGACCTCACCGCCGACGGCCTCGACCGCAAACTCCTGCTGCGTTCCGACGGCACTTCCGTTTACATGACCCAGGACCTCGGCACAGCAGAGCGCCGTTTCGAAGAGAACAAGCTGGACTCCCATATCTATGTCGTCGGGGACGAACAGAATTACCACTTCCAGGTTCTCAAGCTAGTGCTCTCCAAGCTCGGTTTCCCCTGGGCGGACCAGATCTACCACCTCTCGTATGGCATGGTGGAGCTTCCGGAAGGCAAGATGAAAAGCCGTGAAGGCACGGTTGTCGATGCGGATGACCTCATCGCCAGCATGAAGGAAGAAGCCCGCTCAGCATCCGAAGAGAGCGGAAAGCTTGGTGACGTGACTGCCGCAGAGAAGGAGGAACTCTACTCCACCATCGGTCTGGGCGCTCTCAAGTACTTCATACTCAAGGTCGATCCCAAGAAGACGATGCTTTTCAACCCGAAAGAAAGCATCGATTTCAACGGCAATACCGGACCATTCATCCAGTATACCCACGCCCGCATCAGGAGCATACTCCGCAAGGCGTCGGCCCAAGGGATCGAAGTGGGTGCAGGAGGAGCGGCTCTCAGTCCCAAGGAAATCCGTCTGGTCCAGATTCTCGGCAACTATCCCCAGAAAGTGGGGGAGGCTGCCGCCTCGCTTTCCCCCGCGGTCATCGCAAATTATTGCTACGACCTCGCAAAGGAGTTCAACCAATACTATCACGGGACGCGCATACTCCAGGAACCGGACTCTTCGATCCGGGCCATGCGTCTGGCCCTCATAGGCGCCATTTCAGGCGTGCTGAAACGCGGAATGGGCATCCTGGGCATCAATTTGCCGGAAAGGATGTAGTTTTTTTTGCAATCTTGAAAAATTGGCTTATTATTGCAGAAACTTAAACCCGATATGGCACAGACTATAAAAAAGAGACACGTCGTAAGCTATGAGAACATGTCGCCGGAACTTCAGGCGGCTTTCAATGAAAAGTATCCCAAAGGTTTCCAGGACTATCTCGGGGATGTGGTCAAGTATCCAAAGCCTGACGGATCCCATTTCTATGCTGTAACGGTAGAAATCCCCGACGCCATATATCTGGTCAAGATCCAGGTCAAGACCGACGACATCGAAGATATCGAACGCTGGCTCGAAGGTGAAGAAGAAGCAGGGGACCAGCAGGTAGCGGGGGCCGGTGCGGACAACGAACCCGAAGACAACACCCTCCCCGACGACAATATCGCGCAATATGGCTCGGACGATGATGATTCTGCCGACTGACCTGCGGTATGAAGCAACTTTCCGAACGTGGTAAATTATTGATGCTGAGCCTCCTTGTGGGGCTCGGCTCTGGTTTTGCCGCAGTCCTGCTGGAAAGCGGCATCACGTTCATCCAGAGCTTCGTCTTCCCGATCATCAACAAGGGCGGTTTCAGCTGGGCCGCAATCCTTTTCCCGGCATTCGGCATGCTCATGGCCCTGCTGATAACGAAATATCTCGTCCGGGACAACATCAGCCACGGAGTCACCAAGGTGCTGTTCGCCGTCTCTCGGAACGAATCCCGCATCAAGCCGCATAACATGTGGTCTTCGCTTGTTACCTCGGCGCTGACCATAGGTTTCGGCGGCTCCGTCGGTGCGGAGGCGCCGATAGTATATACCGGAGCTGCGATAGGGAGCAACATTGGCCGAAGGTTCAAACTTTCGTACCGTGGAATAACCATCCTTGTGGGATGCGGTGCCGCCGGAGCGATCGCCGGCATCTTCAAGGCTCCTCTCGCCGGCATCCTGTTCACGCTCGAGATCCTGCTCTTCAATGTAAGCATGAGCAGCATGATGCCTCTCCTGCTGACCACCCTCACGGCAACGGTCATTTCCTATCTTTTCACGGGATCCGCGACGCCTTTCTCGTGCACGCTTGCCCCGTTCAACATGGCGAACATGCCCTTCTACCTTGTCCTGGGCGTGTTCTGCGGTTTCGCATCGCTGTATTTCACCAGGATGACTCTCTGGATGGAAGACCGCTTCTCCAGGCACCGCAGCCCATGGATCAGGTGGGCCCTGTGTTCCGTAGGCCTCGGACTCTGCATCTTCCTTTTCCCTCCCCTGTATGGCGAGGGATACAATTTCCTCGGTTCCCTCCTGAACGGGCAGCCCTGGAATTTCGACGGTGAGTCCCCGTTAGCCGGTATCCTCCACAACGCCTGGGGCGTGCCTTTCTTCGTGCTGCTGGTCCTTATGGTGAAGGTGGTGAGCATGACCCTTACCAATTCCGGCGGAGGAGTCGGCGGGACCTTCGGTCCCACCTTGTTCGTGGGCGCACTTACCGGTTTCGTTATCTCCCGTACCATCGGCCTTCTCGGGCTGCCGCTTCCCGAGCAGAATTTCGTGCTCGTAGGGATGGCCGGGCTCATGGCCGGCGTCATGCAGGCCCCCATGACGGCCATCTTCCTCATTGCGGAAGTTACGGGCGGATATGACCTGCTGCTGCCACTGATCCTGTGCTCGGCAGTGTCTTTCGGAGTCACCCGCATTTGGGAGAAGTATTCGATATACTCCAAACGTATCGCAAACAGCGGAGACTTGCTCACCCACGACAGCGACCAAGCCGTCCTCACTCTTCTTCACCTGCAGGACCTGGTATCTGACAAGTATCCTCATGTGCTTATTACCCAGACACTTGCAGACATCTTTCCTAGCATAATGGGCAGCACCGTCGCCATTTTCCCCGTTCTTGAGGAGGACGGGCGTTTCGCCGGAATCCTGGAAATGGACGAGATACGCAAGCATATCCTCGACACGGCCGGCGCCGACAGCATCAGCGTGCGCGAACTCATGCGGCCGGCCCCTTTCGTCGTAGGAGAAAATGAGAAGATGGAGAGCGTGATGCGCAAGTTCGACAATACCGACGCATGGAGGCTGCCAGTGCTTGATTCCGACCAGAAATACATAGGCTTCATATCCCGCTCCCGCATCCTCATGGCATATCGCAGGGAGTTGAAGAAAATATCCGAGGACTGATGAAAGAGATATACATCAACCATATAGCAGGTATCCTGCAGGTTAAAGCGTGGCAGGTGGAGAACTGTGCCGACATGTTCGCCGAAGGAAATACCATACCCTTCATTTCCCGTTATCGCAAGGAGAAGACCGGGGGGATGGACGACGCCACCGTCGCCGAGGTCAAGCACTGGGTCGATGTCTTCGAGGAGATGGAGACCCGCAAAGCTACCATACTCAAGGTAATAGGGGATGCAGGGGCCCTCACTCCCGAACTTGAGGATCGAATAGGGAACTGCGTGTCTTCGACAGAACTGGAAGACCTTTACCTTCCGTGGCGCCCGAAACGCCGTACCAGGGCCACCGTCGCCAAGTCGCTCGGGTTGGAGCCTTTGGCAGATGCCTTGCTCGACAAACGCACCGCCGATCCCCTCAGGGTCGCTGCAGGCTTTGTCCGGGAGGGTGTGGCAACAGCCGAAGATGCCCTGGCCGGAGCCAGGGACATTATAGCCGAAAGGGTGGCAGAGACTGCTGCCGTAAGGGAGAATCAACGTGCATCCTTCCGTCTGAGGCGTCTCGTTACAAAGGCGACCAAAGCAGCCGCGTCGGATCCTGAGGCGGCCAAATACCGGTCGTATTTCGAGTATTCAATGCCCCTCTCCCGCATACAGGCCCATAATCTGCTTGCCATCCTGCGCGCGCAGAACGAAGGCTTCCTGAGCGTCGGCCTGGATACCGATCCGGAAAAATGTTCTGCGAAGGCATATTACGATTTCTGCAAGGAGACCGGATTCCCCTCACCTTCTTGCGCCTTCCAGGTCCATCAGGCTGTGGACGATGCCTTCGACCGCCTGATCGAGCCTTCGATAAGCGGAGAGGTCATCCGCGAGGCTAAGCAGAAGGCCGATATTGAAAGCATCGGCATATTCGGGGACAATCTTCGGCAGCTCCTGCTCAGTCCCCCTGTGGGCCAGAAGGTTACACTGGCCGTCGACCCGGGTTTCCGAAACGGCTGCAAGCTGGCTGTGCTCGACGGAAACGGGAATCTGCTCGATCACACCATAATCTTTCCGCATCCTCCGCAGAACGACAAGGTGAAGGCCCTCTTGACCGTGCAGGGCCTGATTGACAGGTACCGGGTAGAGGCTGTCGCCGTGGGCAACGGTACCGCTTCCAGGGAGACCATGGAATTCCTCAGGAGGGTGGATCTTCCGGAGGAATGCAAGGTGTGGACCATCTCCGAAGACGGGGCGTCCATCTATTCGGCGTCGGAAGTGGCGCGTGAAGAATTCCCTGACGAAGATGTAACGGTAAGGGGCGCCGTGTCAATTGGCCGTCGCCTCCAGGATCCGCTCTCCGAACTGGTAAAGATAGACCCGAAGAACCTTGGGGTCGGACAATATCAGCACGATGTGGACCAGGGCCTCCTCAAGGAAAAACTCGACAATACGGTCGAGGCCTGTGTGAACGCAGTCGGTGTGAATCTGGGGACCGCCTCGCCTTATCTGCTGCAATACGTGGCGGGAATCGGCCCATCCCTTGCCCGTTCCATCGTGTCATACAGGGCTTCTGCCGGAGGTTTCAAGTCCCGTGAGCAGCTGCTGGAGGTGCCACGTCTGGGCCCAAGGGCTTATCAGCAGTGTGCCGGGTTCCTTCGCGTAAAGGGAGCCTCGAATCCGCTGGACGACTCCGCGGTACATCCCGAAAGTTACTTCATCGTGGACAGGATGGCGGCCGACCTGGGAGTTTCGGTAAGGGACCTGGTCGGCAACCAGGAACTATGCTCGAAAATAGATCCTTCCCGCTATGTCACTCCCGATGTCGGACTGCCGACCCTGAACGACATCGTCAAGGAACTTGCCAAGCCGGGATTGGATCCGCGCGAGGCGGTTACGGAATTCGCTTTCGCCGACTATATCCATTCGATTGACGACCTCCGTCCCGGGATGGAACTCCCGGGCATTATCACCAACATTACCGCATTCGGCGCTTTCGTGGACATAGGCCTGCATGAGAACGGCCTTATCCATTCGAGCCAGATGGGGAAAGGTGGCCACGCCGATCCCTCGAAGGTGGTGAAACTCCACCAGCAGGTCAGGGTCTCCGTGTTGAACGTCGACCTCGAACGGGGGCGCATAGGTCTCAGGCTCTTATAAGGATTCGACTTTAAGGCGGGCTTTGCGCAGGCCTTTGCCCTTTGCGACCAGGATTGAACGGCCGGCTTTACCGGTGGACTCGAGGATAACGGTAAGTTTGCCGCTGAAAAGATGCATCTGAGGCTCCTGGAATGATTCCAAGCAGGTGGCATCGCCGTTTGCGACGGCCCTGAAACGGACAGATTTGCCGCGAACCTTGAACTTGATGAGGTTGGTGGCGTCCGGGACGGGATTGCCAGCGCGGTCGGTAAGCGAAACGGTGACATACATGAGTTTCCCTTCGCCCTTTTCCATCACAGCCGTACTCATCGACGGTTCCGCGACTATCCTTGCGGGTTTGCCGGCGGTACGTACAGTTTCCCGCGCGGCTTCGCTGCCGTCGGCGTCGAAAGCGACGACGGTGATTTCTCCCGGTTCATAAACAGCTTCTTTCCACATCAGCCGGTAACGGCCTTCCACATCGGCCTT
>CAJOQW010000173.1 GCA_905236955.1 uncultured Bacteroidales bacterium | reverse complement strand
TTTTCGAGCGAGCCTTCCGAAAGCGACCATTCAAGGACGGACCTGCCGGCTGTCAGCACGAGCCTTCCGCTCTCCTCCTTCGCTGTCAATTTCCCGTTGGCCGGGCCGCCGAGGACCGGTTCATAGGCGGTTAGGGCGAAATCTTCATATGCGGTTTCATCCCCGGCGAACGCCTCCCGGCAGGCCGTGCCCGGAAGTACCCTGCAACTGATGTGAAGGCGTCCCCTGGCACCCTTTGGAAGGGCGAGGGCCACGCACGCGGTGTCGCCTGGCGCCAGGTGCGGCACCCTGATGGAGCCCGACGGAGCCTTCTTCATTTCCGGAAGGTTCCAATCCATCGATACGGCCTCGTCGAGATAAAGGTGATGGTGACGGTTGATGATGCGCAGCATCCCGGCCGAAGGATCATAGTCCATCGCCACCGGCTGGTAAACCTTCTGCACCTGGTAATATTTCGCCCCATAGGTCCTGTCCGCGAAGATGACTCCATTAAGGCAGAAATCGCCGGAACTCTTCCCCGGACCGAAATCACCTCCGTAGCACACCTCAACCCCGCTTCCGTCGGGGGTCGCGGGCACCTTGCGGAAAAGGGCCTGGTCCACCCAGTCCCAGATGAATCCGCCGAGCATGCGCGGATGGGAATAGATCTCATCCCAATACTCGCGCAGGTTGCCTATCGCGTTGCCCATTGCATGGGAATACTCGCTGGTGAGTACGGGACGGGAGTCGCGGGGGTCGCGTGCCATGCCCAGTAGCCGTTCCCAACGGGCGTTCTCGGCCCTCTCGGAGTCGGCATCGCCGTTCTTCGGAGGATTCAGATACGCATCCTGGGTACGTGGATAGAAGCGGCTTATCACATCGACATAGGGAGGATCCAACCTTTCGGCATCGCCCTGCGCCCCTTCGTAATGTATGAGCCTGGTGGGATCGAATTCCTTCAGCCACACTGCGTCGGCCGCGAAGTTCGGGCCCCAGCCGGACTCGTTTCCGAGGCTCCAGAATATGATGCTGGGATGGTTGCGGTCGCGCTTTGCCATCCTAAGGGTGCGGTCGAGGAACGCGGCCGCCCACTCCGGTTCGCTCGCCAGCTGGCCGCGCAGGCCATGCTCCTCGATATCGGCCTCGTCCATCACATATATGCCATAGCGGTCGCAGAGGTCGTACCATTCGGGGCAGTCGGGATAATGGCATGTGCGTACGGCATTGAGATTGGCTTTCTTCATCAGGAAGATATCATTCAGCATCATCTCTTCCGTCATGACCTTGCCCAGCCAGGGGTCGTGCTCGTGGCGGTTGGCGCCGCGCAGCCTGATCGGCCTGCCGTTCACCAGAACCTGCCCTTCACGGCTTTCAACACTCCTGAAGCCCACGTTCTGGCAGACCCTTTCGACAACCTGCCCTTCCGGCCCGATCAACGAAAGTTCCAGCCGGTAGAGCCACGGGGTTTCGGCCGTCCATTTGAGCGGAGCCTGTATCTTCTCGCTCAGCCACGCGAATTTGGGATAGCCCCGCTGCGGCTTCCGGTCGTTCATTATGGAGGCCTTGTGCGCGATGTTCAACATCTCTTTGGCATCGCCGAACTTCTTGTCCATCACCACCTTGCCATTGGGAGCGGAGAGGACGGCCCTGAGGCGATAGCCCTCCCCGTCCGTAACTCCCCCGTATACCGCCAATTCCGGAGCAAGTTCAAGGACGGCGTCTTCATAGTCCTTGTCCAGGACGGTGCGTATTCCCAGGTCGCGTATCCGGATTTTCGGGGTAAGGTATATCTTGACGCTGCGGTGTATGCCGCTCATGCGCCAGAAGTCCTGGTCTTCGAGGTAGGAGCCGTCGCTGTAGCGGTACACGTCCACTTCCATGGAGTTCTCCCCCTCATGCACATAGGGCGTGATGTCGAATTCGGCCTGCTCGGTGGAGCCCTGGCTGTAACCAGTTTCCTTCCCGTTCACCCTCACGTAAAATGCACTCGACACTCCGTCGAAGCGGAGGAACACTTCGTTGCCGTCCAATGCAGGCAGGGTGAATGTGCGGCTGTATCTTCCCATGGAATTCTTTATGGGGATGAACGGGGGATCGGGGGCGAAAGGATACCCGGCGCTTACATATACCGGCCTGCCAAACCCCTGCATCTCGAGGCTCGATGGAACGGAGATTTCCCTTTCCTCCCCAAGGGGTTCCGACGCGTCTTCCGCCCAGCGTATCTTCCACGTCCCGTCAAGGGAGACCGTCCTGTCTCCCGGGGTCTGTCCATAGGGGATGAAGGAATTCCTTGCAGGCTCCCTCCCCTTCGAGAGCACGGAAGGGTCTTCCCAGTCGCGGTGCACCGGGACAGAAAGGGCCAGAACAGCCGCTATCGTAACGAAGAGATTCAGCATTACAAATTGATTTTGAATTCATTATTACCGCTACTGCAAAGGCCGCGGTCGCTGCCGTCGGGAAGTATCACCCTGACCTGTGCGCCATCCGGGACTTCCACCCCGAGGGTGAATGTGTCGTCTTCCGAGACTTTCCAGTCCACTTTCAGTATGCCGGAGGGAAGGAGAGTCGAAGCCTTCACCCAGGTGACGTCCCCCACGATCTGGGGGCGCACGGTCACCATCCCGTCACCTTCATGGCGGATACCCGCCAGGGCATAATAGAACCATTCGTCGATATGCCCGAGCATGAAGTGGTTCTGGGAATTGCCGAATGCAGGGTCCCACTGTTCGGTGAGGGTGGTGGCGCCCAAAGCGAGCTGCCGTCCGTAACCGGGAGCGTCGTAGTGGTTGTGCATTGCGAACATTATTTCGTTCAGCCCCTCGCGGTCCAGCACGCTGTAGAGCGCCCGGCTGGTTATCTCGCCTGTCGTGAGTCGGTAGCCGCGGGCTACGATGTCGTCGATGAGATTGTCCAGCACAGCATCGTGATACTCCTCCGGAACAAGTCCCAGATGGAGGGCGACTGCGTTCGCCGCCTGGCTTCCGGTGCCGTACCAGGCCTTGCCGGAAGCGTCGGTATGGAGGAAGGCGGAGTTGTACCGGGTTTTGGTCAGCGCGGCAAGGGCGTCGAGGCTGTCGGCCTGGGCCTTCCTGCCAAGGATGAGGGAGGCCTCCTTCATGGCCAGGATGTCGAGGTAGTACTGGGCCGACGCCACTACGTTCACCGGGGTGTTCCGGGCAAATCCCGACTGCACGCCCGAATAATCGTACCAGTCGCCGAGGCCGAAGTCGAGGATGCCGTCCCGTGCACGCGAACCGAGATAGCGGAGATAGGCCATCATCCCGGGGTAGTATTCCCTTACCAGCGTGTCGTCGTTATAGAAACGGTTGTATATGAGCGGCCACACTATGAATGCGCTACCCCATTCGGGCGAATTCGAGAAACATTCCCACCGGCCGGTGAAGAAGGTATATTCCGGGGCGGTAGTGGGCACCATGCCGTCCGCATGCTGGGCGTCCGCCATGTCACGCATTATCTTGGGGGCGAACTTTCGCAGGTCGTATCCATAGAAAAGGCCCGGGCCGTTGAACTGCAGCTGCTCGAGCCAGCCGAGCTTCTCGCGGTGGGGGCAGTCGGTGAACACGGCGTGGGCGTTGGAACGCACGGCGTTGCGTATGAGCCTGTGCGCCCCGTTGAATATCTCGTTGGAACAGCTGAAGGAACCGGTCTCCTTCATGGCGTTCGACAGGAAAAGGGACTTTACGCAGTGGAGTACCGGAAGTCCGTCCGGGTTCGGCATCCCCTCCATCACGGCGCCTTCTATGCGCATCCATCTGAAACCGTAGAAAGAGAAACGCGGCCGCCATTCCTCCACGCCGTCTCCCTTGAGGGTATATTGGTAATAATGGGGCGATCCGGTGGGCCTCTGGTCCGGAATCCCTTCCGCGTCAAGTTTTTCCGCCGGCCAGATGCGAAGCGTCTGCCCCGCCTTTCCGCTGACAGCTATCGAAGGTATGCCGGAAAGATTCTGGGCCATGTCGAGCACCAGGCCCTTGGGGGTCATCTCCGCCTTGACCGGGGTGTACTCGGCTATCACCGCGTCCGAGGCGGCTGTCTGCTGTACGAGCTCCCCTTTCGGCGGGGTTTGGGAGACGGTCGGAAGCCAGGAACCGTCGTCGAAACCGGGTTCGCTCCAGCCGGGCTGCTCAAGGCGGGCGTCATAGTCCTCCCCGCCGTAGATGCAGTTGAACGTTACCGGACTGGGACTCCACTTCCAGCTGCAGTCGGTGGTGAAGACGGCCGTGGAGCCGTCCTTGTATTTCACCCTAAGTTTCGCGAACAGCGTGGGAGGACCGTATGTTCCCTTGTATTTGGTATAGCGTCCGCCCTGGACGTTGTAGAAGCCGTTCCCCAGGAAGACCCCTATGGTGTTGGCCCCGTCCCTGAGGTAGCGGCCGGCATTGAGCTGGGTATAGTAAACGGTTTTGTCGTACTGGCTCCAGTATGGGTCGAACATGTGCTTGTTCACCTTGTTCCCGTTCACGTAGAGTTCGTAGAAGCCCAGGCCGCATATCTGGATCGTCGCCGATTCAACCCCCTGTCCGAGATCCAGATCCTTGCGGATAAGGATGCTCCTTTTCGAGAGGG
>CAJOQW010000172.1 GCA_905236955.1 uncultured Bacteroidales bacterium | reverse complement strand
CGTCGCTCGAGACCGACGGCTCTGAAATCGGGCAGATAGTATTCACCGGAACCATCGACGCCGGCTGGCACGTTTATTCTTCAGGGTTGGGCGAAGCCGGACCTACCCAGGCCAGTTTCAACGTGGGGTCTCTCGATGGTGCCGAGCTTGTCGGCGCTCTTGCGCACGAAGGGGACGAGATCGAGAAGTTCGACGAGCTCTTCGGTATGAAGCTGCGCTATTTCGAGAACAGAGTCAAGTTCATCCAGAAAGTCCGTTTCACAAAACCGCAGTACAAGATAGATGCATGGCTGGAATACGGCGCATGCAACGACCGTAACTGCCTCCCGCCGGCCAGGGTGGACTTCATCAAGAGCGGCGACAGCCCTGCTGCGGCAGCCGCACAGAATCCGGTGGCTCCCAAGGAGGAAGATGCCCCTCCCGTTGCCGAAGGACCAGCTGATGGGGAATCTGCTGTCCCGGCGGATCCGGCCCCGGGGGCTTCCACCACAATCGACGAGGCCGGAATCTGGGCCCCGGTAATCGACAAAGTTCAGGCTATTACCGAAAGTGCATCCGGAAACCACAGCATCTGGTATCTCCTGATCATGGGTTTCATAGGTGGTCTCCTGGCTATCCTGATGCCATGCATCTGGCCCATAATCCCCATGACGGTGAGTTTCTTCATGCACCAGAGCTCCGACAAGCGTGAAAGCAGGAGGAACGCCATCACATATGGTCTCTGCATCATCATAATATATCTGGTGCTCGGAGTGGGAATAACGCTCATCTTCGGCGGCAGCAAGCTCAATGAACTTGCCACGAACGCGGTGTTCAACATCTTCCTGTTCGTGCTCCTTTTCGTGTTCGCGCTCAGTTTCTTCGGCTGGTTCGAGATAAAACTTCCCAGCAAGTGGAACAACGCAGTGGACAGCAAGGCAGCCAAGACCACGGGATTCATATCCATCTTCCTGATGGCCCTTACCCTTGTGCTCGTTTCCTTCAGCTGCACCGCCCCTATCATCGGCCTGCTTCTCGCCGAAGTCAGTACCACCGGCAACGTCCTCGGCCCCATTGTGGGCATGTTCGGATTCGCCTTCGCTTTCGCCCTGGTCTTCTCGCTCTTCGCGATGTTCCCGAACTTCATGAAGAGCATGCCAAAGAGCGGTTCGTGGATGACCAAGATCCAGGTGGTGCTCGCCTTCGTCGAACTCGCCTTCGCATTCAAGTTCCTAAGTGTGGCGGACCTGGCCTACGGATGGCACATCCTCGACCGGGAAGTTTTCCTGAGCATTTGGATAGTATTGTTCGCCCTCCTTGGCGCATACCTTGTCGGCTGGCTCAAGTTCCCGGTAGATGAAATAGGCGGCGACCTCCACAAACCAGCGAGCGTTCCGTCCATCATGCTGGGCATGTGCTCCTTCGTATTGGCTGTATATATGGTTCCCGGTCTGTGGGGAGCACCCTGCACCGCGGTAAGTGCCTTCGCCCCGCCGCTTTATACCCAGGATTTCAACCTGAACAAGAACGAGGTCCGGGCCCAGTATCGCGACTATGAGCAGGGCATGGCTGCCGCCAAGGCCGCAGGTAAACCCGTTTTGCTCGATTTCACCGGCTTCGGATGCGTGAACTGCCGTAAGGTCGAGGCCGAGGTCTGGACAGATCCTTCGGTCGGGAAGAAGTTGAATGAAGATTATGTGCTCATTTCGCTGTTCGTCGATGACAAGACCGCCCTTCCCGAGCCTATGACAGTCAGCGAGAACGGCCGTGAATTGACGCTTCGCACGATAGGGGACAAGTGGAGCTATCTCCAAAGGTACAAATTCGGCTCCAATGCCCAGCCCTACTATATCGCCGTCACTCCGGACGGCCAGCCGCTGACAGGTTCGTACGGCTTTGACAAGAGCATAAGCAAATATCTCGATTTCCTCGACAGCGGTCTCAAGGCCTTTAGAAAATGACACCACGTCAAGCCGAGATCATAGAACTCGTCCATAAAGAGGTAAAGCCCGCTTTAGGCTGTACCGAACCCATCGCGGTGGCCCTGGCGGCAGCCAAGGCTACCGAAATTTTGGGCGGGCACACTGAAAAATGCGTTGCAGAGCGCCCCCTGTGGCGCTACAATACCCGATTCTCGCTCGATATCGAAGTCAGCGGCAACATCCTCAAGAACGGCATGGGTGTGGGCATTCCCGGCACCGGCATGATGGGCCTGTCCATCGCAGCTGCCCTTGGCGCCGTTTGCGGAGACTCTTCGCTCGGCCTTGAGGTCCTGAACGGAGTGGACGGCGACGCGGTTGCCTGCGCGAAGGCCCTTGTCGCGGATAAGAAGGTCTCGGTCCGTATGGCGGAGGGCAGCCCGCTGCTCTATGTCAAGGCCACGGTCTCCCTGGGTGATGACAGCGCAAGCGCAACCATCGAAGGAGACCACGACCATATAGTCGAGACCAGTTTCGACGGAACGGTCTTATTCTGCGAGGCCAAGTCCTGCGACAGTTCCGGAGCCGGCAAAACCAGCCGTGAATACGGCCTCACTGTCAAGGAGATATACGATTTCGCCTGCAGCGTGGATTACGAGGATATCAAGTTCATCCTGGCGGACCGCGACTACAACTGGAAACTCTCCAGGGAAGGCCTGGAACACAATTACGGCCTGCGTGTGGGCAAGACCATACGCGAAAACCAGAATTCCGTCTTCGGGGACGATTTCATGTCCTATGCCATGGGGGTGACGGCTGCGGCTTCAGATGCCCGCATGGCGGGATGCACCCTGGCGGCAATGAGCAACAGCGGCTCCGGAAACCAGGGGATTACCGTCAGCATGCCGGTCATAGCCTATGCCGAAAGATATGGTGTCGATGACGAGAGGCTTGCCCGTGCCCTGATCCTCAGCAACCTTGTCGCCATCCACATAAAGGGCTATCTTGGCAAGCTTTCCGCCCTGTGCGGATGCGTTGTCGCAAGTACCGGTTCTTCCTGCGGTATAGTATGGCTCGAAGGAGGGACATACGCGCAGGTATGCGCCAGCATCAAGAACATGATAGGCAATATCACCGGCATGGTCTGCGACGGTGCCAAGATAGGTTGTGCCATGAAGGTCGCATCCGGGGTATATTCTTCGATCCAGTCGGCAGTGCTCGCCCTGAACGGGATAGAAGCCGACGAAAACAACGGCATCATAGACCGTGACATAGAGAAGACGATCCGGAATCTTGGGGAGATAGGTTCCATAGGCATGAAATCTACCGACGAGATGATACTTAAAATAATGTCTTGTAAATAGTTATGGAAAAAGTCAAACTTTTGATAATCGGCAGCGGCCCGGCGGGTTATACAGCTGCGATATACGGTTCCCGTGCAGCGCTCGACCCGGTCCTTTACGAAGGTCCCGAGCAGGGCGGACAACTCACCACGACCACTCTCGTAGAAAACTATCCAGGTTTTGCCAATGGCGTGGACGCCAATGAACTGATGTCCGCGATGCGTACCCAGGCGGCGAACCTCGGTGCCGACATCCGCCGCGGCATCGTCAGTGCGGTGGACCTCTCGCACAGGCCTTTCAAGGTTATGGTCGATAACGGAGCCGAAATCGAGGCAGAGTCCCTCATCATCGCCACGGGAGCCACGGCCAAGTACCTCGGACTGCCCTCGGAGCAGAAATTCCGTGGCATGGGTGTGAGTGCCTGCGCTACCTGCGACGGCTTCTTCTACCGCAAGAAGGTCGTCGCCGTGGTAGGCGGGGGAGATGCGGCATGTGCCGAGGCCATCTATCTTTCGGGTTTATGCAGGAAAGTCTACATGATAGTACGCAGGGACGAGTTCCGTGCCTCGAAAGCCACTCAGAAACAGGTCTTCGACCGCGATAACATCGAGGTGCTCTGGAACTGCAACACCCGCGAAGTCCTGGGGGACGAGAGCGGCGTTACCGGAGTCCGTCTTTACCAGAACAAGGAGGACAGGGAATTCGACCTGCCCATCGACGGGTTCTTCCTGGGCATAGGCCATCATCCCAACTCAGACCTCTTCAAGGAATGGATCGACATAGATGATAACGGATATATCAAGACCCAGGCTCCAAGTTCCCGAACCAATGTCGAGGGCGTGTTCGCAGCAGGGGACGTGCAGGATCCGAATTACCGTCAAGCAATCAACGCGGCCGCCTCGGGCTGCCGCGCTGCACTCGACGCCGAGAAGTTCCTTCTGGCGCAATAAACAAATAAAACCTGAATCGGAAAGGCCGTCGCAGTGATTGCGACGGCCTTTTTAAATGCTAGTCGCCAAGGGTGGCAACCATCACGGCCTTGATGGTGTGCATGCGGTTCTCGGCCTCGTCGAAAACTATGCTGTTCTTTCCTTCGAAGACATCCTCGGTCACTTCGACTCCGTCGAGGCCGAATTTCTGGAACACGTCTTCGCCGGCCTTGGTCTCGCGGTTGTGGTAGGACGGCAGGCAATGCATGAACTTGCAGTCCGGATTGCCGGTGCGTCCCATGAGTGCTGCATTCACCTGATACGGCATGAGCATGGCTATGCGCTCCTTCCAGACCTCGTCGGGTTCGCCCATGCTCACCCATATGTCGGTGTAGATGAAATCGCACCCCTTCACTCCCTCGTCGACATCGTCGGTGATGGTAATACGCGCGCCGGTCTGAGCGGCTATCTCCCTGCACTTGTCGATAAGGTCCTGAGCCGGCCAGAGGGCTTTGGGCGCTACGATGCGTACGTCCATGCCCATCTTTGCTCCGCCCACCAGCAGGGAGTTGCCCATATTGAACCGGGCGTCGCCTACATAGGCGTAGGAAACCTGGTTCAGGGGTTTGTCGACGTGCTCCTCCATCGTGAGGAAGTCGGCGAGTATCTGGGTGGGATGGAATTCATTGGTAAGACCGTTCCATACGGGCACTCCGGAATATTTGGCCAGTTCCTCGACGGTAGTCTGCTTGAAGCCGCGGTATTCGATGCCGTCGAACATACGCCCGAGCACGCGGGCGGTGTCCTTCATGCTTTCCTTTATGCCTATCTGCGAGCCGCTGGGCCCGAGGTAGGTGACATGCGCCCCCTGGTCGTGGGCGGCCACCTCGAAGGAGCAGCGGGTGCGGGTTGAGGTCTTTTCGAATATCAGGGCTATGTTCTTGCCGGTGAGCCTGGGCTGTTCGGTGCCGGTGTATTTGGCACGCTTGAGGTCGCGGGCGAGGTCGAGCAGGAAACGGATTTCTTCCGGTTTGTAGTCGAGCAGTTTGAGGAAACTGCGGTTGCGTAGATTGTATGCCATTGTTGGTTGATGATTATTGATTCAGTGACTAT
>CAJOQW010000171.1 GCA_905236955.1 uncultured Bacteroidales bacterium | reverse complement strand
CCCTCTGCATCCCTACGGTCTTCATATCTTATACAGGGGAGGCTCTCGACTACAAGACGCCCCTCATCAAATCGATCAATGCCTTGTCCGACGCGGCCCTGCCCGTCTGCCGTCTCTTCGATCCCAAAGTGGGCAAGGTGGTCAACTACCTCGGCTGGGAGCAGGAGTATTTCCTTGTCGACGAGGATCTTTATTCGGCACGTCCCGACCTGATGCTCACCGGCCGCACCCTCATGGGGCACCAGTCCAGCAAGAGCCAGCAGCTCGACGACCATTATTTCGGCGCCATCCCATCACGCGTGGCCGCTTTCATGAAAGACCTCGAGATAGAGGCATACAAGTTGGGAATTCCGCTGAAGACGCGTCATAACGAGGTGGCACCCAACCAGTTCGAGATGGCGCCTATCTACGGTGAGACCAACCTTGCCAACGACCAGAACCAGCAGGTCATGAACCTGATGAACAGGATAGCCCGTAAGCACGGTTTCGTCGTCCTTTTCCACGAAAAACCTTTTGCCGGCATCAACGGCAGCGGGAAGCACTGCAACTGGAGTCTCGGCACCGATACGGGCGTTTCGCTCATGGCCCCCGGCAAGGATGCGGACGGCAATCTCCAGTTCCTGACGTTTTTCGTCAACGTTCTCATGGCGGTTCAGCGCCACAACGGACTCCTGAAGGCCTCCATAGCCTCGGCTACCAACGCCCACAGGCTCGGTGCCAATGAAGCCCCTCCTGCAATAATATCCGCATTCCTTGGAAGGACCATGACCGAGGTGCTCCGCAGGATACTCGACACTCCTTCCGGTGCCCCCATCGAGATCGCCGGCAAGAAGGGGACCAAGGTGGGCGCACTGAGCATACCCGAAATATTCGTTGACAACACCGACCGCAACCGCACTTCTCCGTTCGCCTTTACCGGCAACCGCTTTGAATTCAGGGCTGTCGGCTCCAGTGCCAATTGTGCCGGTGCCGTTACGACGCTGAACGCCGCTGTGGCCGAACAACTGAAGGATTTCATGAAGGACGTCGGTGCCTTGCTGGAAGCCGGGAAGTCCCGGGACGAGGCGGTTATGGACTGTCTCAAGCCAGTGATTGCCAAAGTGATTGACACGGTATGCTTCGACGGCAACGGCTATGCCGATGAGTGGAAGGAGGAGGCCGCGCGCCGCGGTCTCGACACGGAGACTTGCGTTCCGAAGATGTTCTGCCAGTTCACTACGGATGAGTCTGTTTCCATGTTCACTTCGACCGGTGTGTTCAATCCAAAGGAACTCGAGGCCAGGAATGAGGTGAAATGGGACAAATATATAAAGAAGGTCCAGATCGAGGCCCGGGTGATGGGACGTATGGCAACCAACCATATCATTCCGGCTGCCCTTGAATACAAGCACCGGCTGCTCGAAGGCCTCTCACTGGAAAAGGACATCTTCGGCTCGCAGGCGTGTGATTCGCCCGAAGCCGTGGCAGTGAAGGATATTTCTTCGCTGGTGTCGGAGATCCGCTCCCGTGTGGATGCCCTGGAAGCCTCGAGGGAAAAGGCAGATCTTCTAGAAGGCGATTTGGACAAGGCGCTGGCCTACCATGCGATTGCCGAGAGCCTGG
The DNA here is from genome assembly GCA_905236955.1 of uncultured Bacteroidales bacterium. GTDB lineage: Bacteria > Bacteroidota > Bacteroidia > Bacteroidales > UBA932 > Cryptobacteroides. The sequence continues at coordinate 1,278 of CAJOQW010000171.1, read as the reverse complement.
ACGCGATCCGCGTCCCTGTGGACCGGCTCGAGGAAATCACCGACAATGCGATATGGCCACTGCCTAAATACCGTGAAATCCTTTTTATAAGTTGACAATATGTGTGGAATTGTTGGATATTTGGGTAACAGGCCGGCCTATGACATACTGGTCAAGGGCCTGTACCGCTTGGAATACCGCGGATACGACAGCGCTGGTATAGCCCTTATCAACAATGACGGGGACCTTTCGGTGTACAAGACCAAGGGAAAGGTCTCGGATCTGGAGAAGGCGGTGCAGGGCAAGGACCTCAGCGGCAACGTGGGCATCGCCCACACCCGCTGGGCCACCCATGGGGAGCCCAATGACATAAATGCCCATCCCCATTACTCCGAATCTCACGACCTGGCTATCATCCACAACGGGATTATCGAGAATTACATCCCCCTGAGGACCGAACTCGTGAACAACGGCTATCATTTCCGCAGCCAGACCGACACGGAGGTAATAATTCAGTTGGTCCAGTATATCATGGACAGCCATGGCATCACCCTTGAGGAGGCCGTTCCGCTTGCCCTCAACTCGGTGGTCGGCGCATATGCCATAGCCATATTGGACAGGAATCATCCGGACCGTCTCATAGCGGCCAGGAAGGGCAGCCCCATGATAGTGGGGGTCGGAAAGGATGAATTCTTCATCGGAAGCGACGCCACCCCCATAGTCGAATATACGGACAACGTCATTTATGTGGGCGAAGGCCAGATAGTCTATCTCAGGAAGGGTCATGAGGTCAGGATCATGGACCTGGCGAATGTCGAACAGACCCCTGTCATCCGGAAACTGGAGATGAACCTCAGCCAGATCGAGAAAGGAGGATATCCGCATTTCATGCTCAAGGAGATCTTCGAACAGCCCGAGACCCTGCGCGCTTCTATGAAGGGACGTTTGAACCCCGGGCTCGGGATAGTGAAGCTCTCCGGAGTCATAGACAATTCCGAACGTTTCCTCAAGGCCAAGCGCATCATAATCTGCGCATGCGGGACTTCGTGGCATGCGGGACTGATAGGGAAGTATATCATAGAGGAGCTCGCCCGCATTCCGGTCGAGGTGGAATACTCGTCCGAGTTCAGGTATCGCAACCCGGTCCTGTTCAAGGAAGACATAGTCGTAGCCATCTCCCAGTCCGGAGAAACCGCCGACACCCTGGCCGCCATCCAGCAGGCGAAGCAGGCAGGAGCGTTCCTCTTCGGTATATGCAATGTGGTAGGGGCCTCCATCCCCAGGGCGACCGATTCCGGT
>CAJOQW010000170.1 GCA_905236955.1 uncultured Bacteroidales bacterium | reverse complement strand
TCGTGGAGATTCACGCGGTGGTTGCCGGCGACCAGGGTCTTGACGAATTCGAGGTCTTTGCGGACTTCCTCGATGTTGCGTGCACGGCCGGGATAGTTGCCCGTGGTCTGGATGCCTCCGGAGAGGCCGTCCTTGCTCTCGAAACCGATTACGTCGTCGGTCTGCCAGCAATGGAGGGAGATCTGCTGCTTTTCAAGCTGCTCGATGGCCTTGTCGGTGTCTACACCGATCTCTGCGTAACGCTCTTTGGCGATTTCATACGCTTTCCTTAAGAGTTCTTCTTTCATGATGGGTTATAAGTTTTGACTTTGAATGTTTCTGCTATGAGACGCCTCATTTCCCAGCGGTCCTTCACGAGACCGGCCGCCTTGGCCTGCATCATCACGTTGCCTATGGCAGTGGCCTCCATGGGCCCGGCCACGACGGGCATGCCGAGGGTGTCGGCGGTGAGCTGGTTCATGAAACCGTTGGCGGAGCCTCCGCCGATTACGTGGAGTTTCTCTATCTTGAACGGGGCGAACCTGCGGAGCATATCCAACACTTCCTTATAGCGCCCGGCAAGCGAGTGGTAGATGCAAGAGATCATCTCGCCGTCCGTAACGGGGACCTGCTGGCCGGATTCGCGGCAGGCCGCCTTTATTTCGGCGTCCATGTCGGCCGGGGCAGCGAAGCGCGGGTCGTCGGGATTGATGGTGGACGGGAAATCGATGGCTTCGCGGGCCATGGCCTCCATCTCGGCATAGCTGTAAGTGCGGCCTTCCGCGGCCCAGGCCTTGCGGCTTTGTTCGAGCAGCCACATGCCGGTGATGTTCTTGAGAAAACGGGTGGTGCCCTCAATGCCGCCTTCGTTGGTGAAGTTGAGCTTTTCGGACTCTTCGTTTATGATGGGGGCGGGGGTCTCGATGCCCATGAGGCTCCAGGTGCCGCTGCTCAGGTACGCGAAATTCGCGTCTTCGGCGGGAACCGCGGCAATGGCGGAAGCGGTGTCGTGGCCGGCCACGGCGATGACGGGGACCTGGGCCATTCCGGCCTCTTCGGCGATTTCCCTGCGCAGGAGGCCCACCCTGGTGCCGGAGGGAACTATCGGGCGGAGGATGTCGGGATCGACGCCGAGCCTGGCGAGGAACTCTTTCTCAAACTGCCTTTCGGTCTGGTTCATCAGGCCGGAAGTGGAGGCGTCGGTGTATTCGCACACCTTCTCGCCGGTGAGAAGATAAGAGAGAAGGTCGGGCATGAAGAGCAGCTCGCTTGCATGCTCGAGGGGGGCGAAACCTTCCTTGTGCTGGCTGTGAAGCTGGAAGATGGAGTTGAAGTTGAGGATCTGGATGCCCGTCTTGCCGTAAAGTTCGGCATGGGTGATGACCTTGAAGACTTCCTCGGGCGCCTCCATGGTGTATGGGTCGCGGTAGCAGCGGGGAAGGCCCAGAAGGGTGCCGTCCCCGGCGACGAGGCCGAAGTCGACCCCCCAGGTGTCAATGCCTATCGAGTCTATCTTGATACCTTCGTCGGCCACTTTCTTGAGTGCCTCGCGGAAACTTTGGAACATGCCGTAGATGTCCCAGTACCATTTGCCGTCGAATTTGAGGATGCGGTCGGGGAAACGGTGGATTTCCCTCATTTCGAAATTGCCGTCACTTTGGAATGTGGCCAGGATGGCCCTGCCGCTGGTGGCGCCGCAGTCAAAGGCCAGGAAGTTGTGGTTGTCAGTCATTTCAGATGTTAATTAACTGGGCCAAATATAGTCAGAAATCGCGGGTCTTTCAAGCAGTACATGATATTGGAACTTTGTTTTTTGATATTAATACCGTATTGCCAAAATTTTAACTATCTTGCAGGCCCGACCTGCCTGATGCAATGGATTCGAAACACCTCAAATATCTTGCCGTAAGCCCACAGGACCTGATGTGGGGTACCGCCGTAAACTCGGTAGGATTCCAGGACATAGCCCCGGGAATGCCCTACCCCCCCCAGGATCACCCCTCACGCTATGTTTTCTCCACCGACAGGGGAAGGATCCTCAACGAATACCAGCTGGTTTACATAACCCGGGGCAAGGGCCGTTTCGCCAGCGCAGCCCTCGGGCACGGCGTGGACGTGAGGGAAGGAAGCATGATGCTCCTGTTTCCGGGAGAGTGGCATACTTACAGACCTGACAAGGATTCCGGCTGGAAAGAATACTGGATAGGCTTCCAGGGAAGCACCATCGACCACATCGTGAAAGAGGGCTTTTTCAGCAAAGCCAGACCCATCTTCAATCCTGGTCTCAGGGACGAATTGGTCAACCTGTATGAAAGCGCTGTCCGCGTGGCGGAAGAGTGCCGTTCCTCCTTCCAGCAGGTGCTGGGCGCCATAGCCATGCACATCCTCAGCCAGGCGGTCTATTCCGACAGGAACAGGACCTTCCAAAGTTCCGGGGTACTGGAGAAGATGGAGAGCGCAAAGGCCATAATAGCGGCGGAATACACGCATATTGAACCCGAGGAGATAGCCTCGCGCCTCTACATGAGCTACTCCGCCTTCAGGAAATCCTTCAGGCAGTACACCGGATTCTCTCCGGCGAAATATATCCTGGACGTGAGGTTCTCCAGGGTGAAGGAAGAACTTACCAACACCGCCAACCCCGTAAAGGACATAGCCTATTCGATGGGCTTCCCCAACTACGACTATTTCCTTACCGCCTTCAAGCGCATCACCGGCCAGACTCCCAGCGAATACCGGGAGATGACCGGCGGCAAATGACCTATCTGACGAGACGGACGGGACCGAGGAGCCCGGACGGCCCCCGCTTACCGAGACTTCGGCACCCTCGATCGCCCCTGTGTCGGGACGCATCACGAAAGCCCTGCGATGGGGGCTTCGGAAGCTCATCCGCACATCGGCGCCCGCTCCTCCACCGTCTTTTCAGTGTAGAGGTCCTGATAGCGCTCGCTACGGAAATCTCCATCCCGAGGGAGTCGGCAAGGGCTATCGCATAGCGGAAAGCATCCTTCCATTCCGCGGACATGTAGGGTACCTTTTCAGGGAATTTCAACCGTAAATTTTGTTATAAGCCGACAGAGGAGACCCCATTCACTATCTGAAAACGACTTTGAATACGACGGCTTCCGTGCAGGGGACGGCCGATGGCTTGCCGATGGTCAGTACATCCTTGTCCTGAGTCCAGGAAATCTTCTCATCGCTGCCCAGCAGGGAAATGCCCTTGATCCTGCGGCTGTTCTGCGCGGTCTTGCTGCCGAGAGCCTTGACGGCAACGGCGTCCTCAGGCACACCCAGCAGGGTCACATAGAGGGTCTTGTCGCCCTTCCTGTTGAAGCGGATATCGGCGGCTGAGTACTGCTGCCGACCTTCGTTGAAACCTTGGGCCCGGAGGGGGTTGCTGGCTTCGGCTGAGGGTCCCTCGCCGTAGATGAACCACGGACGGGTCCCGTAGATGCTCTCGCCATTGACCTGCATCCAGCGGCCGATCTGTTCTACGATGCCCAGTTCGGTAGGATCCGGGGTGCCATCTCCGCGCAGGGGCACGTTCAGCAGGAGGTTGCCGTTCTTGGAAACCACGTCCACCAGCATCCGGACCACCTGGGCGGCAGACTTATAACCATCGTTGTAATAGACATGCTTGTCATAGTGCCAGCTGCCGATACAGGTGCAAGTCTGCCAGGGCAGTTCCTGGATGGCATCGGGAGCGCCGCGTTCCACATCCCAGAGCAGGGTCTGCTTCTGCCAGGGGACCAGCACCTTGCCGGTGAATACGATCTGGCTCTGCCCGCCGTTGCGCGCCGCGCTGCGATTGTAGCCATGGGCGAGGATCTTGAGACCCGTATCGGACACGGGCCACAAGGGCAGGTAGGTGTCGTCAAAATAGACCACATCGGGGTCGTAGTCGTTGATGAGCTGGATAGTGCGGTTGTAAATCTTGTCGCAGAAGGCTTGGTCTGGCGGGGTGACAAGGTCTTCCTCCCAGTCCCAGGAGCGGTTGTTCTTGCTCAGTGGATGCCGCTGCTCGTAAAGTTCCTGCGGATCAAGCCCTTCCCACCAGGTGCCCTGGCCGTCTTCCTTGGTGAGTACGCCATCGTAGGGTACACCGGCGAGCGGGCCCTTGGTGTCGGCGCCGCGGGCCACTTCATACCAACACCAGGAATGCGCCGCGTGGACGCTCACACCCAGTCGCATACCGTATTTGCGGCAGGCAGCGGCCCAGCCACCGACAATGTCCTTCTTCGGGCCCACGGCAACGGAGTTCCAGCTCTGGTACTTACTGTCGAAGAGGTCGAAGTTGTCGTGGTGGTTGGCCAGGGTGAAGAAATAGCGGGCGCCTGCCTCCTTGTAGAGTTTGACGAGTGCATCGGGATCCCAGTTTTCCGCCTTCCATTCGTGGATCCAGTCCTTGAAGCCGAAGCGGGAAGGATGATCCTTGGCATCGATGTTATACTGATACTGGCGGTGACCCTCGATGTACATGTTGCGGGCGTACCAGTCGCCGTCTTCAGGCTCGCACTGGGGCCCCCAGTGGGCCCAGATGCCGAATTTGGCGTCGCGGAACCACTCCGGGCACTCCCACGCCGAAAGACTCTCGACGGTTGGCTCCCAGACGCCGGGGGCGATGGGTTCGCGGGAAGTGTCGGTGATGACCTTGAAGGCAGGATGCATCTCGGCTGTGCGGTTCTGCGCCGAAGCCAGCACGCAGAGGCCGGTGATAAAGGTAGTTGTCAGGATGCGACGGAGCGACATAGTCTGGAAGCGGATGGTTTAACTGCAAATGTAATTCATTTAAAAGAAACTGTTTAAATAGCTTCTTAAAATAAAATGTAGTATTTTTGCAAATATAAACATTAATAGACTAAAACACCTATTCTATGAAATATTTTTTACAAACGTTTGCATTGGCAAGCCTTGCCCTGGCCGTGCTTTCCGGCTGCGGCAAGGCGGCCGTCTCCGGCCTCACCCTGCTCCCGATGACCGCCACGCCCCATTCGGCGGTACTGTCCTGGGACAATCCCGCCGGCACCGAGGCCGGCAGCACCTATGAAGTCTTCCTCAACGGACAGAAGGCGGGGTCTTCTCCCGTCACCAACATGGCCCTTTCCGGGCTCCGGCCCGGCACTTCCTACGAGGTGCAGGTGTCTTACAAGGGAGCGACCAGCCCTATGGTCAGTTTCACCACCCCTCCTGAGGAGGAAGTGGTGGACGTGCTCTCATACGGCGCCGTCGGAGATGGTACGGCAATGGACACCAAGGCATTGCAGGCAGCCATAGACGCATGCCCCAAGGGTGGCGTCGTCAAGGTTCCTGCCGGCGTCTTCCTTACCGGAGCGCTCTTCCTTCACGGCGACATGACCCTGGAACTGGAGAAGGGCGCAGTGCTGCAGGGTTCCGGCAACCCCGAGGATTATCCCAAAATCCGAAACCGCTTCGAAGGCTGGGAACTGGAAACCTATTCCAGCCTGATAAACTGCGGCGTCATGGACCGCACCAAATCGCAGATGACGGAAAACGTCGCCCTCAGGGGCGAAGGCACCATACGCGGCGGCGGCAGCGAATTGGGCATGGCGATGCGCAGGGCCGCCGGGGACGACGGCCAGGGCCGCTCACGCGGCAGGCTGGTGCAATTCCTCAACTGCCGCAACATAGCCATGAGCGGCCTTTCCATAGAGAATCCCCCCTGCTGGACCATCCATATGGTTTACTGCGAAGACATAACCTGCTACGACCTGGATATCAAGAGCATGGGAGTGCCCAACGGGGACGGCATCGATCCGGATTCTTGCGAGGACTTCTACATCGTGGGATGCCGTTTCGAGAACGGGGACGACTGCATAGCCATCAAGTCGGGCAAGAATCCCGAAGGTAACGAAGTCAACATCCCCACCAGGGGCGTGTATGTCTCCGACTGCGACTTCGTGCAGGGACACGGCATCAGCATCGGCAGCGAGACTTCCGGCGGCGTGGAGAACGTGCTGGTGCGCGAATGCAAGGCCGGCGCCCTCATCAACGGCATGCAGATCAAATCCACCCGCGACCGCGGGGCATATATCAAGGGCGTGACGGTGCGCGACTGCGCCCTTCAGCAGATCACCGTCTTCACACGGCTCTCCTACAACAACGACGGCACCCCCGCCCCCACTCCCCCGAAATACAGCGACTTCACATTCGAGAGGATAGACCTTTCCAAGGCCGACCCTGAAAAACCAGCCATAGTGCTCCACAGCTTCCCCGAGGAAGAGTACCGCACCGAGAACGTGCTGTTCAAGGACATCGTCCTCCCCGACGGCAGCCTGAGCATAATCGAGCCTTCGAAGAACGTCCGCTTCCAGAACGTGAAGACCGTTTCCGGAGGAAAACCGGACATCATCGACATCCCGTTCGGCCTCATGGTTACGGTGACCAATCCCACCGGCGAATTCCGCCCCGACGAGCAGATAGTACTTACCCGGGCACAACTCTGCGCCGGGGACACCCGCGCCATTCCCACCGTCAAGCGCTGGATGCCAGTCGCCAACCAGGCGGACGACCTGGACGGGGACGGCCTCTGGGACGAACTCGCCTTCGAATGCTCCCTCCGTCCGCACGAAAGCATCCTGTTCGAGATTACCTGGACCTCGCCACGCAGGAGGCCCGTCTATCCCGCCCGCACCAACATCCGCCTTGGCAAGCTCGATGCGGACGGGGTCCTTCAGGACCTTGACACCGACTCCCACGACAACAAGGTGGCCACAGAGCCGATAAAGCCTTATCCGTGGCAGTTCGACGGCCCGGGCTGGGAGAACGACCGCATAGGCATGCGCCTCTACATAGACGGACGCAACAGCCGCGACATCTTCGGTAAGAAAGTCCCGGCCATGGTGCTGGACAGCGTGGGCCTCGAAAACGGAAAGCCCAAATACAATTACCAGGTGATGCACGACTGGGGCTACGACAATCTGGCCGTATCCGGCTCGTTCGGCCCGGGCGGCCTCGGCCTTGAAAGGGACGGCGAGCTCATAAGGCTCGGACTCGAAACGAAAGACACCCTCGACAACGTCGCACTCACCCGCTTCACGAAAATCTATGAAGGTCCGGTACGGTCGGCATTCCGCATGGACTACAAAGGCTGGGACATAGGAGGAGAAGGCTCGGCGAACCTGAGCACAGTAATGACCATCTGGGCCGGCCGCAACGGCTACGAGAACGAAGTTACGGCGGAAGGACTGGGCTATTCGAAACTTATCACCGGCATTGTCAACAGCAAATTCGACGGCGAACCGGTCGAGAAGACGGT